>JANPDQ010000520.1:0-14720 GCA_031431575.1 Polaromonas sp. | reverse complement strand
CATCGCCCTAATGGTTTGAAGCGACCAGCCTTTGTAGCCACCTTTGAACAAAAGCCGCAGTCGGCGCATGCGGCTGGCAAATCCCGTGTTGCTGCCCACCACGTTGGCGCCGTGTTGGCGGTAAAAAAGCGAAGGCTGTTCTGAAAAGTGCACCACGCCACCGCAGCCGGTCACAGCCTGGTATGCGGTCCAGTCGTGCAGGACTGAGTCTTGCGGGTCTATGTCACGCATTATTTTCAGCAGCGCGAAGTTGAACACCATGGTGTTGCCACTGGCTACGTTTTGCAGCAGAGCATTGCCAAAACCAAGTGGCTTTCTTGGCACGGGTGTCAAGCCAAGCTCGACTAGCTGACTGCTCACGATGCGCGTTCGGCTGCAGTAAAGGTAGGGTTGACTGACCTCTAAAGTTTGAACCGCGTAGTGCGCTACCGCATTTGCAAGCTTGTCGGGCATCCACACGTCATCTTGGTCGCAAAACGCGTACAAATCGCTTGAGTTGCAGGTTTCAACCATATTCATCAAATGAAAAAAGTTGTGCGTGACGCCTTTGGCCGGGCCACTGAAAAATCGAACGGTTTGCGAAGACCTGCGGGCAAATTCAGCAACGATTCGCTCGGTACCGTCGGTTGATCCGTCATCACTTACGTACAGCCGCCAGTTTGTATAGCTTTGTGTTCTAAGTGACTCTAGTTGCTGCGCTAAATATGCCTCGCCCTGGTATGTGGCCAGGAGAATGTTTACGGTGGGTTCTAGCATTCGCCCAGAATGCTAGATCACACTGGTCAGGCTGGTAATGGCCAGCATCACACTGATCATGATGCCGCCCAGCAGCACTGAAACCAGCAAAATCGTTACTGGCTCCAACAGCACCAAAAATTGCTTCATATTTTGCTCAGCCTGATTGCGGTGCAGCTTGGCAAGGGAGCCGGTTGTTTCGGCCAATTTTCCTGACTGCTCGCCAACGCGAATCAAGTTTAAACCGACCGCATCAATAAACTGGTGCGACTGAATGGCTGCGGCCAAGGGCTGCCCGCCTTTCACATCAGAAATGATCATTTTGGCTTTGCGCCGAAGCGACTGCCCTTTAAGGCAGTTCGCCGCATGGCTCATTGCATCCAGTAGCGGCACATGGTGTACCAGCAACACCGACAACATACTTGCCCAGCGCGACAGTTCAATATGTTCAATCCAGCGTTTTGCCAACGGCATTACCGATGCGGTTTCCCAAAGTTGCGCCCGCACAGATGCTTGGGCCAACAACAGCACAACGCCCGTTACTGCCGACGCAGCAGCCAGAGCAGCAAGCAGCTTGTTTTGAACCAGCCACAGCCCTGACTCTAAAACCCACCGCGAAAACAGAGGTATGTCTGCTTTAGGGTTGGTCAGAATATTCGCGAATTTAGGCACCACAAAAACAAACACCACCAAAGTAGCCAGCAAGCCGCTGACGATCAGTACCATCGGGTAGGTCAAAGCGTTTCGTGACTCACGGCGAAATTGCGCATCGGCCTCCAGCTGGGTTGAAGCCGATGTCAATGCTTCACCCAATTTGCCGGTTTCTTCTCCAGCACGCACCAGCTCGCTTACGTAGTCCGGCAGCCGCAACCCGCTGGAGTTGAATGCCTGTGCAAAGCGCTCGCCCGTTCGCAGGCTTGCGTACGTTGCGTCAAGAGCAAATCCAAGCGGTCTGTTCGCGTGTCCTCGCGCAATATTTAGCACCGCATCTGCCAACGATATACCGGCATTCAACAGCGTTGCCAGCTCATGCACACACAAACGCAGTTCTTGCTCGCTTACGCGCCGCCTGTTTGGTGCCGCTCCAAACGATTCAAACAAGCTGGTGGATTTGTCATTGCCGCCTTGCGAGCTGGCAGCGGCTGGCCCCTGGCTAGACAGCTCGTAAATACTCAAGCCTCTGGCGGTAAGTACTTGCACCGCTTCTGCACGGCTAGCAGCCTCAAGGGAGCCCCGAGCGCGCTGCCCGTCGGAGCTTATTCCGCGATAGTTAAAAACCGGTAGCATTCAGCGCCTTAAGAAACTGCCAAAACTTCAGTCACGGTAGTGATCCCGCGCCACACTTTCAACAATCCATCACCCGCAAGAGCCCGCACGCCCTTGGCCCGTAAAGACTGCGTGATGTCGGCTTCACTCGCAACACTGATGATTTGGTGCCGCAAGTCGTCATCCATGTTGAACAGCTCATAAATGGCCACGCGGCCCAAATAACCAGTGTGCATGCACGCTTCACAGCCTACGGCCCGGCGCAATTGGGGCGCACTTGCTGATGCAGCTTTTTCGTACGCCTGCTGCGCGTTTTGCACCAAATGGCGATGCGCCTCATCAAGCTCACCGACTTCTATCGGCTCACTGCAGTGGGGGCACAAACGCCTCACCAGCCGCTGCGCCATCACGCCCTGCAGGCTGGACACAAGCAAAAATCGTTCAATTCCAACATCGGCTAGCCGCGTAATCGCACCCACAGCGCTGTTGGTGTGCAAAGTCGAAAAAACCAAATGGCCCGTAAGCGCTGACTGAACCGCAATGGCTGCTGTTTCGTGGTCACGAATTTCGCCGATCAAAATCACGTCCGGGTCATGCCTGAGGATGGACCGAAGTGCCGCCGCAAAGCTGAACCCAATGTCTGCGTTGACTTGCAGCTGTGTGATACCGGTAAGCTTGTATTCCACCGGGTCTTCAACCGTGATGATTTTCTTGAGTCCGTCGTTTCCCAAATCCAAAGCGGTGTACAGCGTAGTGGTCTTGCCAGAGCCAGTAGGGCCGGTAACTAATACGATGCCGTTGGGCGCCTCAATCCACTTTTTAAACACTTCCTCATGGTCGTCCAGCATGCCAAGGTCTGCCAAAGACAAGGTTGGGCGATCTTGCCGCAACAGGCGCATCACTACAGACTCGCCATGCACGCCGGGCAGCACGGACACACGAACGTCAAATGTTTCACCGTGAATACGCGCGGTCATTCGCCCGTCTTGTGGCAGGCGGCGCTCCGCGATGTCTAGTTGCGACAAAATTTTGATGCGGCAAACTGTTGCCTCAAACCGGTCGGCGTTAACTTGCTGCAAATCGCGCATTACGCCGTCAACCCGCACGCGCACTACAAAACCAGCTTCACCGGGCTCCACGTGAATATCAGACGCACGCCGCGTAACCGCTTGACTCAGAAAGCTATTGACCAGCTCAACAATCGGGCCTTCTTCCGCAAGCTCGCGCAAGTGGGTCAAGTCGCTTCCCACGTTCAGGTGCCGGTTCAGGCTGCTGGATATAGATGCGTGCACATTGGCAATATCGGCGGGTTTGGCAAGCCGGAAGCGCGTCGTTTTATTGAACTGCTCAGCCTTTAGGCGCAGAAGATCGCGCACGGCTCTCGGTGGAAGGTCGCACGTGGCGCACACCAGGGCATCGTCACTCAGCCACACTGCAATACCGTTTCGCAAACACCAAGCGGTTGAAATTTGCAAAGACAATGCCGTGTCCGAAATCAGCTTTTCGAGCGCCGCCAGCTCCGCGTAGGAAATCACGGGCCACCCGGTGTATTGGGCCGCTGCTGCCAGCAATTGTTGTTCGGCCACCATACCCGTGCGGTTCGCCAACATAAATGGCGACTCGCTTTTGGTTGCGGTCAACTCCGCAAGTTGGCTTGCTGCGGTCGCGTCGATCAAACCCGACTGGGATAAATAGTCAATAAAGGTTGTCGGGTTTTGCGCAACAGCGGTCATTTGGGCGCTCCAGCGGCACCGCCCTGGCCGACTTTGACCTCCCGGTAGATTCCGTAGTATTTGCCACCAGCCCGCGCCACCAACAACACAGGTTGCGTTTTATACAGTTGTAAGTTCAGGGTCGCTTCGGGCAACGCCGACACATCAAACTGCATGCCGACAAACAGGGCGCTGCCGCTGTCTGGCGCTACGTGCAAGCTGAGCAGCCACATGCCATCGGTACGCGCAATCGTACTCACCGCTTTTGCTTTCACAGAGCCAGCACGGGCAATGTCAGGCACGTCCAGCAGCAAGTCATTGCCGCTGAGCAGCGCTTTAAATGTTGTTGGAGGGCGCAAAGTCGCCAGGAATTCATCCGCCTTTTTTGCAGAAGCCCCGTTTGGCAGCACCATTGCATCTTGCGGCGCGCCCGCAGGGGTCTGCGCATTGGCAAACGCCAGCCCAAAGGCGCACACCGAAAGGCAAAACACCCGCTTTGAATGGGACATAAATGAGGAATTACAAAACTTTGACATGTTGGTATTTTGACGCGATTCAGGGCGGCTGCGTACAGGCTTCGTAAACCACTAAAATAACGTTCAGGAAACTCACTGAACATGCTTCACAAATACAGCTCTTTTCGTTCCACGCGCGCATTGCAACGCGGCTTTACTTTGCTGGAAATGCTGGTGGTGATGGTGATTATCGGGCTGCTTGCAGGCCTGGTAGGCCCACGCATATTTGGCAAAGTAGACAGCAGCAAAGTACAAACCGCTCAAGTTCAGATCAAAATGATCGAAAGCTCATTGATGATTATGCGGCTGGACATGGGCAGCCCACCAACCGCTGAGGCCGCTCTGCGCTGGTTAACCACCAAGCCTGACGACTCGACTGTTGGCGCTCTCTGGAAGGGGCCTTACATGGATGGCGCCATACCTGTAGACCCCTGGAACAACCCGTACCAAATTGTGATGCCTGGCCTGGACGGCAAACCGTTTACTGTGTCGTCTTACGGTGCAGACGGCAAACCCGGCGGGGATGCTTTGAATGCGGACGTGTACGCCAAGTAAGCCGCACTGCCCGACCGCACCGCAGCGCAGCGGCGCGCCATTTGCTGGCACACGAGGCTTCACGCTCATCGAAATGACGGTGGTTATCGTGCTTTTGGGGCTTATTTCGGCCGTCGTATTGCCCAACTTTAGCCGCTGGTTTGGCAGCACCCAACAGCGCGTCGATGGCTCGCGAATTGCCATGCAGGTACAAAATTTACTTGCTCGCTCCGCAATTTTGAACCAGTCGGTACTTTTAAACTCCAAAACTGCTCGTGAGGTAATGGTCGATGGCAAACCCGCCCTTGATCTGCCAGCCGGGTGGCGCGTCAAAGACGAAGACAAGCTGATCGTCAATGGCTCAGGCTATTGCAGCCCAGCCACTATCAGTTTTGTATCCGCAGACAAGCAGCAAGTCACTATTGAAGTAAAGGAAAAGCAGTGCGACGTGACTTTCACGGTTCGAGCTGCTGGCGTTTAAAAGTTGGTTGCGCATGCCCAGATTGATTTCCACTACTAGCCGAAGCACCGGCCCAATGCTGTCTCGCGGCATCAGCCTGCTGGAAACGCTCGCGGCTTTGGTGATTTTGAGTGCAGGCGCCGCCGTCATGCTTACCTGGTTTTCTCAAAATGCCACAGCGCTTGGCCGCCTGAAAGAGTTTGAGGATATTGAGCGTGGCCGGCTGCAGGCCATTGAGTTTGCGCGCACCATCAACCCGGTTGAGCGCCCACGTGGTGAAGTTGAGCTGGCAAATTACCGTGTGTCCTGGTCAAGTCGGCAAACCGCCGACACGGTGCGCGCTATGAATGCGATGGGCGCGCCCGGCAAGTATGAAGTGTCTTTGTATGAGCTGGACATTCAACTCAAGCGGGCAGCAGACGCGCCAGGCACAAGCGCCACGCAAATCTTGTTGCCGGTAGCTGGCTACAAAATTGTCGGTGACGGCGGCGCCAGCTTCTTCGGCGGAACTGCGAACTGAAACCCGCGTAAATATGCCCGCACCAATGCACCGCAAACGTCAACGCCAACGTCAACGTCAACAGGGCCTTACGCTCATTGAACTGCTCGTCACCATGGTGCTGCTGGGTTTTGTAGTCGCACTAATGTCTGGCGCATTCGTTCAAATCGCACAAATGCTGCGCATCAGCAGCGAACACGGCAACGGATTTTCCGGCCGATGGACCCAGTCGCGCGCCATGCAAGACGTTATTGCCAATCTGGTTCCCGACCCAGCGTACGACGTGCCTTTGGTGGGCAAGCCAGCAGCCATGACGCTGACCACCATGGCGCTGCCCCCGGTGGCAGACGGCGTAGCGCGGCGCGCCGTGTTGTCCTTAAAAGCCAGCGCTTTTGCGGCCGACGCAGACACCGTCACCGTGCTAGAGGCCGGCAAAGCCGGCGACGTGCCCGACTTCAAAGACCCCGCGCCGTTTGAGCTTGCCCGCTACAAGGGGCGTTTGATTTTTGTATATGTCGATGCAAAAGGCACCGAGCACCGTCAGTGGCCGCCCGCAGGCAGCGAGCAAACCGACAAGCTTCCATCTGCTGTTGGGCTTAGAGACGAATCACAGCAAAACCTATTGCTGCAAATGGCGCGCTATGAAGGCATTTTGTCTGACAAGCGCAGTGGTGGGCTAGGGGCAATGTTTGGGGCAACACGTTGAAGCCATCGCACAACCGGGGCTTTGCGCTGGCGGCTGCGTTGTGGCTGCTGGCGGGCCTGGCCATCGTGGTGAGTCTGGTCAATGATGCCGCCGTCAGCTCGGCGGAGCGGGTGCGCCAGTTGCGCGAGCGCGCTGACTTTGTGCGCAGCAGCCTGGCCACCCGCGCCAACATGCTGTACTTTTTAAGCTTGTCCACACCCCAGGCAGCTGGATTTGCCGGGCGCACAGGCACGGTCTTGGCCGACGAAACGCCCTACAAGCTTGACCCACTCAGCGTGGTGCGTCTGCAAGACTTGGGTGGCTTGGTGAACCTCAACAGCTTTGAGCGCCCCATCATGGAGCGGTTCATGCAGTCGTGCGGCGTGGAGCCCGATCAAATTTCCTTTTTGATTGACACCCTGGAAGACTACACCGACGACGACGACCTGCAGCGCATCAATGGCGCTGAAAAACTTGTTTATGGCATGCAGGGCAAGAGCCCGCCACGCAATGCCCGTTTGTTGTCGGTTGAAGAAATTTGGCAAGTGCATGGCTGGGCAAAGTACCAGCAAAGTTGGGCTAGCAACGGGTGCGCACGCGCGCTGACCATCCACCAGGGCAACAGCAGCTCCGTCAACCTTGCAACCGCACCAGGCATGGTGTTGCGTGCCATGGGGCTGGACGAAGCCACCGTCGCCGATTTGGTCGCTGCCCGCAGCAGCCCCGAACGAACCGCCGAGCGCATTGAACTGGCCAACGCCCAAACTGGCAATGCCGGTATGTTTGGCTTGGGCGGCGGGTCCGTCAAGGGCGACTTGCGTGTCACGCATGAGCACGCAACTTTGCCCTGGGTCATGGCCTACAACTTCAAGTTTGACCTGACCAGCAACGACAAGCCCTGGAGCTTTTCGCAACCTGTGATCAGTGCTCGGGTGCATAGCCCCGTGCTACCATCGTCCTCCGCGTTGCCGTGGCCCAAAAACACTGCCCAACCGCCCTCCGCCAGTGATAACAAACCAGTCTTACCTTTTTAATCCGCACGGCGCTGATTACAGCCTGAATTCTGGCGGCACAAGCGTTATTCCAGCCGCCTTACTGGGCTTGCACCAAGTGGTCCCCAGGTCAATGTGTCTTGTGTTTCGCACCAGCTGTGCGGGTGTTCCGCGCTTGAGTTTGCGCGGCTTCGCGCAGTTGCAGGCTGAGCAGTTCATGCCGTTTCAAAACTCGGGCGTGTTTGCTGTAAAGCAAGGCCAAACCATGCACCTGTGGCTTTGGGACAAGGCGATCGAAGGCAATTTTGCTGAAAAGCACGATGGCCGCACGCCGCGCCAGGTGCTGCCGCAAAGCGTCTTCAGCCCACCCATTGACCGGGGCGTGCAGTGGTTTCGCCATACCCAGCAGCAGGGCCTTGAAGCCCAGCTCTGGAGCAACCGGCTTCTGGCAGATTCCCTGTATTTTGAAGCTCCACCTTCCGCAAACGACTGGCGCACCCTGATTGCGCAGCAACCAGACTTACTGGCGGCCGGGTGGCCCGCAGAATTGCCCGCAGGCAGCCAGAGCGCGGCCACTACTTTTGCCAAAAAGCCCTGGGGCCGCAACATATTGCAGCCTGCATTGCGTCTGCCCCGCCTTCAATTTGCGCCCATTGCCAAGGTTGCGTTGTGGGCGAGCACGGCGGTATTGGCTGCAGGAACAGCCGCCACGCTGACCGAGCGCTCACAGCACCAAAGCGCCATCAACCAAGGCGTTGAAAGCCAAAAAAAGCGTTTGGCCGACCTCGAACCTGCTCAAAAAGCACGCGACGCAGTCCAAGGCCTGGAGCGCTGGCTGGCCAGTGCGCAGGCGCTCAGCCCACGGCCAAGCAAGCTCGACACCTTGAACGAAATTGCCACCATGGTCACGCGCCAAGGCCTGGTGGTGCGTGAGCTTGAATTTATTCCGCCAACCATTTCAGCCACCTTTGTGCCGACCACTGGCTCCGATATTCGGCTGACCGCGGTAATTGGCGCGATTGAGGCCAACCCGCTGTTCACCGACGCCCGCTTTGTCGATGTGTCGGGCGGCAACGGCTTTAAATTTACCTGGCGGCTGCGTGAAGCGTCCACCTCGCAAGCGATGCGCCCATGACGACCAACCTGCGCTTACTCATTTGGGCGGCGGTGCTGATCGGCTGGGGCACACTGCTGCTCGACTGGCGCGATGAAGTCGTCAAGTTGCGCCCAGAGCGCGTGCGGCTTGAGCAGTTGCGCAGCAAAGAGCAATCAGCGCTGTGGAACGTAGACTGGAAAAGCGCCTTGGCTGACGCCAAGCAGGCGCAGGCGCAGTGGTTGTCGCGGCTGCCTGTGGTCGAGCAGACCGGCGTGTTTCGGGCGCAGGCGCTTGAATCCATATCCGACATTTGCAAACAGCTCGGCGTGGCGTGCCAGGTTGGCGCTTTGGGCGAGAGCGTTGTAGCCGCCACCACGTTACCGCCGGGTGGCAAAGCCAACACCACCGGCTTGTCTGGCCTGATTTCTACCGGTGTACGTGTCAGCGTGCCGTTGCAAGACAAAAATCTGGAGTTGTTCATCAAAACGCTTGAAAACGATGTGGTGCTCCGCCGCATTGACAAAGCCACAGCACGCAGCGCGCGCATGACTTTTGACGTGCAAGTTTATGGGCTCAGCACGCGAGCCCCTTGAACCCAAACAGGCACATGAACACGCACATGGATACGATGCAGACCACCGCCAACACTGCCGCTCGCCGTCAGAGCATTTTCACCATCACAGGCGTGGTGGTGGTGGCGCTGGCCATTGCAGGCGGTGTGTGGTGGGGCATGCAAGAAGCCGATCACCAAGCCCAGACAATGCAAGCAGCCCAAGTTGGCTCAACATCGGCAGCCCTGTCTGGCGCGCCCGGCAGGGCAATGCCAAAGGCGAGTGAGTCGTCGTCCCCGGACGGCAAAGTCAGCAACGACAAGTCCATGGGCAAGGGCGAAACCCTTCTAACCCAGCCACGCTACCCGCGCCCACCCGAGGTGTTTAACGCGCTGGACGCACTTGCCGCCCAGGCCAGCCTGGCCGCAGCCACGCCCACCGCTCCCACCGCTTTAGCGATGCCCGCAAACCCGGCCAGCGCGGCAAGCCCCACTGTGCAACCCGTGGGCTGGCAAGGCGCTGGCAGCGCCATGCAGCAAATGTGGGACCTCGGCGCACAAGCCGAATGGAAGGTGCGCCCCGCAGCTCTCTCGCGGCCCAACTGGCGCATCAACGGCGTGGTGCAGCGCGGCGAGCAAACGCAAGCCATTGTGCAAATTGACGGGGAGCAGGCCCCGAGGTTCTTTAAAATAGGTGACACCCTTCCCGGTGGTGCCAAGCTGGCGTGGGTCAAGCCCAACGTGATTGGCGTGGTCATGCCCAAGGTTGGCGCGTTGGCTGTTCCCGTATTAGATGGCCAAGCGCCTGAGCAAAAAACCAAAGTAGTAAAACCATGAGCGACTTCCCCAACCTGCCCTTGCGCGCTTTGACGCTGGCCTGCCTGGCAGTCATTGCAGGCTGCAGCACCCCGCCGCCGCGCGTGCCAGCAGCGCTTGATTTTCCGCGCTCGGGCGACTCGCGTTCTACCGGTAATTTTGGCGACCAGCCGCTCGATGGCCCAGGCGAAACCGTGATTCGCACAAGCCCACGGCCACCGCAGCCGATTGGCGGAAATCTGCGCCCCATTGCACCCAAGGTCGTTGCCAGTGAAGAAGCCGGTGACTTGAGCGTCGCGTTCGAGCAAATCAACCTGCCCGGATTCATTCAGGCGGTGTACGGCGGCATTCTCAAGCTTAACTATTCAATTGACCCAGCAGTAGGTGCCCGTACCGAGCTGATCACCTTTCGCACACCCAAGCCACTGAGCGCAGCAAAACTCACCGAAGTAAGCGCCCAGTTGCTTAAGAGCTACGGCATTGCGGTGCAAGACTTTGGCGGCGTGCTGCGCATCGTCAACGACACCAACACCAGCAGCACCCTGCCACTGGTGCGCCGTGGCCGCGCCCAGCCGGGTGTGCCGCTGCCGTTGCGGCCGATTTTCCACTACGTTGAAACCGAGTCCGTTCGCGCCTCTACCTTTTTGCCAACCCTGACCACCATTTTGGGCACCAAAGTGGTCATGACGGTGGACAACTCTGGCGGCCTACTGGTCAGTGGCCAGCCGGAAGACGTCAGCGTGGCACTCGAGCTGATTCAGGTGTTTGACCAACCCGGGCTGCGCTCACAAAACACCACCCGCATCATTCCCCGCTACTGGGGCGCGCAAGAATTCGCCACCCGGCTGTCTGAAGTGTTGCGCCTGGAAGGATACGGCGTAGGCAACCAGCCCAATACCGGTGAGCCCATTACGGTTTTTGGCATACCCGCAGTCAACAGCGTGCTGGTGTTTGCCACCAGCAAAGAAGTGTTGTCGCACGTGCTTGACTGGGTGGCCGAGCTAGACCAATTGCCCACCGTGCAGTCAGGCAGCGCTTACTTTACTTACCCGGTTCGCAACGCTGACGCGCAAGAGCTGGCCAAGTCGCTCAATGAACTAATCAGCGGCGTTAGCGCGCCCGCCGCAACCAATTCATCCGGTACTGGCTCGCCGCTCGGCGGCTCATCCAGTTCAAGCGCTGCCATTAGCACTGCTCCGCGCGGCGGCAAGCGGGTGGTGGTCAACAACGCCACCAACTCGCTGATTTTTCAGGGCGGCAACCAGGACGACTACCGCCAATGGCTGTCACTGCTGGCCCAGCTAGACAAACCGGTAAAGTCAGCACTCATTGACGTGCTGGTGGCCGAAGTCACCCTCAACGACAACAGCGACCTGGGCTTTGCCTGGCGGCTTGACCAATTGGGCAGTAATGCGGCAAAAATTCGCCTGCCCAACACCACCTACGCCACAACGCTGGGTGGCACTGGGTTGGGTATCAATGCATTCCTCGGCGGCAGTGCTTTGCGCACGCTGGCCATCAACGCGTTAGCCAGCAACACCGAAGCGCGCATTGTCTCTAACCCCAAAGTACTGACCCGCAACGGCGAGTCGGCCAATATCAGCGTGGGGCAAGACGTGCCCATCGTCACCAGCCAGGGGGTGACGACCAGCAACGGGATTTTGGGCGGCACCACCAACAACGTGGTTCCTCAAAACATCCAGTACCGCAACACCGGCGTGATTTTGCGGGTGCGCCCCGTTATTCACGCTGGCGATAGGATTGATATTGAAATCAACCAAGAGGTCAGCGGCGCAGCGGCCACCATTACCGGCGTTAGCAGCTCGCCCACCATCAGCCGCAGCTCGATTGACACCAAGCTCAGCTTGCGTGACGGCGCTACCGTCATGCTGGGCGGCCTGATTTCCGAAGACAGCTCCGACACCAACGCAGGTGTGCCGGGCCTCAAAGACATTCCTGGCCTGGGCGCGCTGTTTCGCAACAGCGCAAAAGAGCGCAAGCGCAAAGAACTGGTGATATTGATTACCCCGTACATTTTGAACGACAGCAGCGACGCCGAAGCCGCCACCGACGCATTTAACAGTAGCCTGGGCGTATGGGCTGACGGCGTACGCGGCCGGGTAGACGCAGCGCGCGCTGCACGCAAGCTGCGCGCTGACCAGATCAGTATTGACGCTGGCAACAGCAGCGCGCCTGCGGCACCACGGGCCGACACCAATCTGCCAAGGCCGCCGCTTGCGCCGAGGGCAACGGACAGATCGCAGCCGCTGCCCGGGGCAAATCCGGCAGCAAATCCCGCCGTTAACCCCGCCGCAAACCCGACTGGAGCCGCGCCTGCAAGGCCAGCCCCATCATCCGCACCTTCGCCCGCGCCTGCTGGACAGCGCATGATCAACCTGAACAACTCCACTGGCAGCGGCATTCCGTCGAATGAGCCAGCCCCAGCCGCAGGCCAGCCCGGCAGCAGCGCCGCGCCACAAGGCAACGCGCCCATTCCGCCAGGCCGTAAACCGGCACCAGCGGTAATCGACGGGTTCTCTACCCCGCCAGGCAGCACAATTGTGGACGACCCAAAGCTGAAAGAAGAGATTTTGCGGAGCCTTGGCAAGTAGCCGGGCACGCAGCCTGTACGTTCCGGGCTTTCAACGTACTGCACCATGAAAAAAGCAGGCTTGTAGCCTGCTTTTTTACGCCTGAACCTTTGGGCAGGTTCTGGTCAGTTTGTACTTATTAGAGTTAAAAATAGGGGGGAAACGGCCTGTAGCGCAATAAAAGCAGGCGTAAGCAGCTATCAAATTAGCAGCAAAGTCGCTTTAAATGTATTGAATGAAAAGCTGCCCCCCGCCGGAAACCCCCATCACTCCATTCGCAGCACCAGCCGCTTGCCCAAGACGCGAGCCGCTTTGTCCAGCGTCTTCAGACTAGGCCAGTGGTGCTGGTCTTCCAGCCGCTTGGCTTGAGGCCAGCTGGTATCCATAGCTCGAGCCAATTCGGCGAGTGTTCGGCCTGCACGTGCATGGCGTAGCAGCAGCACCGCTTGGGTTTTGGCATCAGGCGCGATGTAATGCACCGCATCGAGCTGGCGCGTGGGTTCGGGTATGTCATGCCCTTCGTCCAGATGCCACCCGAGCATTGCCGACAGCACCTCCGATGCGTTAAACAGCGCCTCCTCTAACGTTGCTCCCTCGGTAAAGGTGTCAGGCAAGTCGGCGAAATGGACGAAATAGCCAGCGTCTTGCGCGGTGATTTTTGCGGGGTAGGTGATTTCCATAATGCTTCCTTACTTGAGCTTAACGCCCGTCTGGCGAGCAATTGCACCTAGCAGGCCAGCACCTTCATCGCGGCTGCCGTGCACAGGGACTGGCACCGCTTGGCTGCCCTTGAGCATGATGTGGTGGCTGCCATTTATCCGGCCTAACACCCATCCTTCTGCTTTGCGCTTGTTAATGATGTCTTTGCCGGTCGTCGATTCGATAGTAGATCAAATTTGATCTATCTAGAAGTTAAGCAGAAAAACACTAATCCGCAAAAATCACTTTGCGTTGCGTCCAATCACCGCACTTGTCCCCATACCTTGCGCGCACTCCCGGTTACTGCGCTCCAGCGAATACGCCTGCCCTGCAACTGCGGTGTCCCAGGCAGCTTGGTTGCGCCAACCTATTGGTGCATAATCACCAACACACCTAAAACCCGACTAACCAAGTATGACCCGCCTGACCATCACACTTTCTGAGCCTCGCCACCGCGCACTAAAAGAAACTGCTGCCGTACGGGGAAAAACCATTGGGCAGTTGATTGAAGAAAGCCTTGATTTCTACGGCATAAAGTCACTGGGCGATGCAGCAGAACTGGTTTGTCGGGCACGAACCGCGAGTACGCTCAATCAGCAGCAAGCTATTGAATTGGCGCTTGACGAGGTCCAACAAGCCCGCCGTCTGCGGTGAGTTGGGTTTTTATTATTGACACCAACGTGGTGGTGGCCGGACTGCTTACCAATCATGCTGACGCGCCGGTGGCAAGAATTTTTGACAGCATGATGCGAGCAGAATTTCGCTTTGCAATGTCCGAAGCTCTTTTAGCCGAATACAGAGGCGTACTGCTGCGGCCCAAACTATTGAAATTGCACCGACTGGCTGAGCCCGAAATAGACGCAATTCTGACTAGCCTGACGCGGCACGCCATTATTTTGCCCGTACCACCACAACCAGACTCGCCCATCGCCCCAGACGTCGGCGATCAATTTTTGTGGAATCTACTGGCCAGCCGCGACGACCTGATGTTGGTCACCGGGGACAAGCTGCTGCTGCAAACGGGGCCGCTGCAGTCACGCGTCATCGCGCCGAACGAGTTTGCTGCGCAAATAGCCAACTGATGATGATTTCTGAGCAGCTTGGCTTTATGACACAAGAATAAGCTCAACTTTTTTGCTTTGGCTAACGACCCTCAGAAATATGGTGGAAATAGGTTGTAGTGCAATAAATGCGGGCGCTGAGCGCTATTTATTCATTAGCTAAAACGCTACGTTACTGGCGACCCGCGGCGGCAAGCGCAACCCAAACTGCGTCAAAACCGATGCGGCTCGCCCGCATCAACTTCCACCACATCGCCTACGCGTTTGAGCACCATCAGGCCTTGCTGTTTGGCTGATTTCACTACGTCCATGTCTGTTTTGCAGCGGGCGGTAGTCAAAGTGAATCGAGCAATTGCCTCGGGTTGGCCTTTAAACCGATGAATGCGTTTTCAGCCACTCGCGCATCGCGTCATTTACCCGTGTTTGCCAGCCACTGCCTGTGGCGCGTAGCCCAGCCACCACATCGGGGTCTAGCCGCAAAGTGGTCAGCACTTTGGTGCTGCCTTTCG
>JANPDQ010000519.1:0-3430 GCA_031431575.1 Polaromonas sp. | reverse complement strand
ATGGCCTTGTGTTTGCCGCGTAAACGGAGAGCAACTTCGCTGGCTACTCGTCCGAGGACCTTGTCGGTCGCGTCAATCACAAACCACTCGTGCACCACGTCAGCGGGTTTTGCGCTGAAGGTTTTCATGAGTTTTCTCTTTAAAAAGAAGGGTTTGGCGGGCTCTTTTCTACGGTCGGCGTTCTTCTGACGAGAACCTCTTAGGTAGGAACCACTCGCTGCACGCGCCTAGGCTGTGCGGTAAATGACTTCGCCGCGGAACCACATTTGCGCTGCGAAGCCCACGATTATATGAAGAATCAAGGGCTTAGGTCAATTTTCAGTGTTTCATGGGCCCAATTAAAGGCGAAAATACTTTCATGTTTTCTTACCGCCACGCCTTTCACGCCGGCAACCATGCCGACGTCCTTAAACACACCACCCTGATTGCGCTGTGCAAGTACCAGTGCGGCAAAGACACCGCCCTGAGCGTGATTGACACGCACGCGGGTGCTGGCCTGTACCGGCTCGATGGCGACTACACCGAAACCAGCGGTGAGGCGCAAGAAGGCGTTTTTAAGCTGTTTTCAGCATCAAAAGTGCCTGTGGCCCAATCAATACAGGCGCAGACAGCTCCTAAAAAAATAGCAGTCAAACCACTGATGCCAGAGGACTTTTGCCCTGCCCTGCAAGACTACGCGAACGTACTGCGCGGCTTGAACCCAAAGTTTGCCGAGACTGGCGACCTTGCCCAGCTGAAAATCTATCCCGGCTCGCCGTTCATTGCGCAGCAGTTTTTAGAAGGCCGCGACAAGCTCAAACTGTTTGAGTTGCACCCGACGGATTTCAAGTCGCTTTCAGGCAACATTGAGCAATTAGGCGCGGGTAGGCAAGTCAGTGTTGCGCGAGAAGATGGTTTTGAAGCGCTGAAAACCTTTTTGCCGCCACCATCACGCCGCGCAATGGTGTTTTGTGACCCGAGTTATGAAATGAAAAGCGACTACGCACGCGTGAGTGCAACGATGGCCGATGCCGTCAAGCGCTTTGCCACGGGCACCTATGTGGTGTGGTACCCGGTGATTCCCCGGCCCGAGGCACACGACTTGCCGCGCAAGCTAAAAACGCTGGCCGTCAAAGCTTCCAGGCCTTGGCTGAACGCTGTTTTGACCGTGAAATCAAGCAAACTGTTGACCGACAACGAAGGTGAAGTCATACGCCCCGGCCTGCCCGCCAGCGGTATGTTCATCATCAATCCACCGCATACCCTCAGAGGGCAGTTGCAACTAGCGCTGCCGCAAATGGTTGCGCTGCTGGGACAGGATCGGAATGCTGGGTTTACTCTGGATAGTGGCGGCTGAACGCTGCATTCGTGCGGCTTTTTCTTGATCTGTCAGATCAATTGACCTACCCTCAAACTCGCGACATCGCGATTTGCATCAGGCGCCCGGTACATGCGCGAGTTCCAGCTCGCTCTTTTCCTGACAATCGACGCACCGCTCTGCCTCAGGTGCCGCTTGCAGACGCGCGATGGCAATGCCCGCACCGCACGCCACACACTGACCGTACGTTCCACTTTTGATCCGCTGCAAGTCAGCATCAACGGCCACCAGTTCGGCGGTTTCACGGGCATCGAGTGCCAGCTCCAGGTCGCGGGCGGTATTGGTTTGGGCCCGGTTGTCTTCTGACTGGCCAAAATGTTCTGCGGATGCCTCGGCACGGCCGACATTGCCGCCACGCAGGTCTGCGATCTGGACCCGCAAGTTGGCGCGTTGAAGCAGCAGCGTCTCCTGCAGGGATGCGGTGAGTTGTGTGTCCATGACTGAATCCGGTGAGGTAAAGAGCTCATCATGCGTCGGGCGGCAAAACCGGCTTTTGACATGGCGCAATGAATTCTCAGCTTTTCAGTATCAGCAGGGCCAGGCCGATGCCCGCAGCAGTCAGGGTCATGCCCAAGGCGCAGCGCTTGGCCAGTAACGGGCCGCCAATGAAAAACACCAGTCCCAATTTAAAGGCAATGTTGGCGATGATTCCCAGGCCAATGGCCGTCACCACATCAAAGGCTGGCAACTTGCCCAGCCCAAACAGGCGCAGGCTGGAAAGCGTGATGGCATCGACATCCGTCAAACCAGACACCAGCGCGACCACGTACAGGCCGCCGCTACCGGCAATGTCTGACAGCCAGGCCGCAAAAAACAGCACCACGGCGTACAGCAGACCGAACCCCATGGCCGTGCGAAGCTCTGTCGGGTTACTGACCTCCGGGATCGGCACATCGCTTTGCTGGCGCAACTGGTACCACCAGAAAGCTGCTGCCGCCAGCCCGAGGGCCAGGCCACTGCCCAGCACGGGCAACAGCTGCGGCAACAGGGCCGGGGCGATGACCGCGCTGACAATGCAAAGCCTGACCAGCACCACCAGGTTGGCCAGCAGAATCACGACCACGGCAAGGCGGCCCAGACCCTCGCTCTCATTGCTGCGGCGTGCATAAACCAGCGTTGTGGCGGTGCTTGACGCCAGCCCGCCAAAGATACCGAGCAGCGCAACGCCATAGCGCTGCCCGACAAAGCGCAATGCCACGTAGCCGGCAAGACTGACGCCCGAGATAAGCACCACCATCAGCCAGATCTGGCGCGGGTTCAGGGCGTCATAGGGGCCGAAGTTCTGGTCGGGCAATATGGGCAGAACGATGAAAGAAAGCACGGCAAACTGCAATATTGACGTCAGGTCGCGTCGGCTGAAGTTCTGCGTCATGCCGCGCAGTTCAGCCTTGAAGTACAGCAGCAGCGTGGTAACAATGGCCAGCATCACCGCCAGGGCTGAATGGCCATGCCAGATCATCGCCCCCAGGCCGTAGCACACGAGCACGGCGGCAACGGTTGTGGTTCCGGGGTCGGCGTTTGCATCCCGCTCACGCCAGTACGCGGCGATGATCATCAGGCCAATGACGAGCAAGCCGCCTGTCAGTAGCCATGGCGTTGCGATTTCTTCTGACAGCATGGCTGCGACCGTGCCAAACAGCGCGACCAGTGCAAAGGTACGCAGGCCGGCCTTGGCCGCCGGACTGCGCTCACGCTCCAAACCGATCAGCAGCCCCACCGCAAGACTGGTGATGAACTGCGGCAAGTGTTCAAGCTCTCCCCCCTGCAGGAAATCGAGAGTCATCGGGTCGGGCCTTCTGGGTCAACAGAGTCAACGGAGTCAAGCTGGCGCGAAATCACGATAGGCCCATGGTACGTCCATCACAGGCGTCCTGGCTACCCAACCACCAGCTTTCCAAATCTCGGTCAGCGGGGTAGGTTTTGATGGTGCCTGGCTTCCGTGGAGGTTGAACTTCAATTAAGCTGCTTTTTCGTTCAACTGTCTGCTGTATTCCACGCAAGCTTTACCTTCATGGACTCCCTCTCCCAAATCGCTCTTGGTGCCGCCGTCAGCGTGGCCGTGATGGGCCGGCG
>JANPDQ010000518.1:0-2949 GCA_031431575.1 Polaromonas sp. | reverse complement strand
CGGTTAGGCGGTGAGGCGGGACGCCGGTTTTTTTGAAGTCAACAAACGTGTGCTCTGCGCCTTGCTCGCCCAACCAGGCGCGGGCTTTTTTGACCGTATCGCAATTTGGAATGCCGTAGACCATGACTAATTGCATTGAATCCCTAAAATTTATATAAATAGTGCCTGTCGCCCAATAAATATGGGCGCACGCAGCTACTGTATTAATAGTAACCAGTGCTCCAGCCCGGCCGCGCAGTTGCAGCGACAATCGTCTGCAATATGACCCAGCCCCAAACTTTAGCCGACTGGCTTGCCCATTGCGAGCACCTACACCCCGTGGCCATCGACATGACGCTTGAGCGCGTGAAAACCGTTGCTGATCGCATGGGCTTGCGCTTTGCCTGCCCCATCATTACGGTGGCGGGCACCAACGGCAAGGGCTAGACTTGCGCCATGCTGGAGGCAATTTTGCTGGAGGCTGGTTACCGCACCGGCGTGTACACCTCTCCGCATCTGGTGGATTTTGAAGAGCGTTGCCGCGTGCGCGGCGAGATCGTCAGCGCTACTGATTTAGTAGCTGCTTTCGCCCGTGTTGAGAGCGCCAGAGTCTTAAATGGCCATGAAGTCACGCTAACCTACTTCGAGTTCACCACGCTGGCCATCCTGCAGTTGCTGGTCGATGCCAATCTGGACGTGGTGGTGCTGGAAGTCGGCTTGGGCGGGCGGCTTGACGCCGTCAATATTTTTGATGCCGACTGCGCCGTTATCACCAGCATTGACCTCGACCACATGGCTTTTTTAGGCAACACGCGGGAGGCCATTGGTTTTGAGAAAGCAGGCATCATGCGGCCAGGCAAACCGGTGGTGGTGAGCGATCCGCAGCCACCGCAAAGCGTGCTGGATCACGCCTCCAAAGTAGGTGCTGACTTGTGGAAATTTGGGACCGACTTCAACTTTTCAGGTGACAAGCAGCAATGGGGCTGGGCCGGGCGCGGTCGTCGTTATTCAGGGCTGGCTTATCCGGCTTTGCGCGGAGCCAATCAATTGGTCAATGCCGCGGGCGTGCTGGCGGCGCTGACAGCACTGCGCGACCTGCTGCCCATTACCGCCCAAGCCGTGCGGGTGGGGCTGTCGATGGTCGAACTGCCGGGGCGCTTTCAGATTGTTCCCGGCCAACCCACGCTGGTGCTGGACGTGGCGCACAACCCGCATTCAGTTGCTGCGCTGGCTGAAAATTTGGACGCGATGGGTTTTTACCCCTGCACGCACGCTGTTTTTGGTGCTATGGCCGACAAAGACGTTGCGCCCATGCTGGCCAGAGTCGGCCCGCTGATTGACAAGTGGTACTTCACCGATTTGCCAACAGAGCGCGCCGCACCGGGCGATGTCTTGCGTGGCAAATGGGCTACAAGCAACACGCGTGAAGATGCAACTGCCAACGCTTACACATCGCCTGAATTGGCCCTGAATGCAGCGGTCGCCTCGGCGGACCCCGCTGATAGAATTGTGGTGTTTGGTTCGTTCTACACAGTGGGCGGTATTTTGAAGGGCGGCCTGCCGCGCCTGTATGCCAAACACCTTGCTGCCTAACGCCAAAACCCGCGCAAACGGCGGCCGCATTTTTACCACCAGCCAAGAAACGAGCCCCCATAAACCATGTCGTTTTTCAACCTGAATCGAGGCTCCTCCAGCACCCCTACCGCGCCGGGTGCAGCGCAGCCTGAAAGCATGGATGTGATTCGCAAACGCGCCAAACACCGGCTGATTGGCGCGGCGGTGCTGGTGCTGATTGGCGTGGTGGGTTTTCCGCTGCTGTTTGATGCGCAGCCGCGCCCAATTGCGGTGGACATTCCGATTGAAATCCCTGGAAAAAACACTGTCAAGCCGTTAACGCTGCCCGCCAAGCCAGAAGCGGTTGCTGCCGCGCCCGCCAAGCCAGAGGCGAAAGCATCAGCGGCAGGTAAAACTGAAAAAGCCGACAAAGTTACAGCCGCTGCCAGCTTGGGCAGTGAGGAGGAAATAATTACAGAAAAGAGGGTTGTAGCGCCCACAATACCGGCGCTGCCAGCTATAAAAAAAGAAGCAGAGAAAGTCGCCAAGACAGAAACCAAGACACCCGTAAAACCCGATGTCAAACCCGAGGTCAAAGCCGAACCCAAGCCAGCGGCAAAGCCTGATGACGGTGCGCGCGCAAAAGCGCTTCTGGATGGGCAGGGCAGCCCGGCCACACCAGCGCCTGCCCCAGCAGGCAGCGAGCGCATGATCGTTCAGGTTGGGGCATTTGCCGACGCAGACAAAGCAAAAGAGGTCCGCCAAAAGCTGGAGAGAGCAGGGCTTAAAACCTACACCCAGGTGGCCGAAACAAAAGATGGCCAGCGCACCCGGGTGCGCGTCGGTCCCTTTGCCAGCAAGGCGGACGCTGAAAAAGCCGCCAGCAAAATCAAGTCGCTTGATTTACCCGCTTCAATTTTGACGCTGTGACCACGCTTGATTGGGCGCTGCTGGGCGTGCTGTTTTTGTCCATGTTGATTGGCGCTTGGCGCGGGTTGGTTTACGAGGTGTTGTCCGTGCTGGGTTGGGCAGTTTCTTTTTTTGCCGCGCAGTGGTTTGCCCCGAACGTGGCCGCCATGTTGCCGCTTCAGTCGGTAAGTGAGCCGGTGCGGTATGCAGCCGGTTTTGTGCTGGTTTTTATTGGTGTGCTGGTAGTGTGCAGCTTGCTGACGGTAGCGATTAAAAAGCTGGTGCAGGCAGTAGGTTTGCGGCCAATTGACAGAACACTTGGTGCCGGCTTTGGCGTTCTGCGCGGCGTGATTTTATTGCTCGCCGCAACGGTGGTCGTGAACATGACCGCATTAAAAAATAGCGCCTGGTGGCAAGAGTCTACTGGCGCTGGTGTACTCAACACTGCGCTGATCAACATCAAGCCGATGCTGCCCGAGCAGTTTGCAAAGTATTTGATTTAAACCT
>JANPDQ010000517.1:0-5508 GCA_031431575.1 Polaromonas sp. | reverse complement strand
CCATCAACGCCGTTTGCGGCTCAGGCCTGAAAGCCGTCATGCTAGCTGCGCAGTCGGTTGCAACGGGCGACAGTGAAATCGTGATTGCAGGCGGGCAAGAGTCCATGAGCTTGTCGCCCCACGTGCTGAACGGCTCGCGTGATGGCCAGCGCATGGGCGACTGGAAGATGGTCGACAGCATGATCGTTGACGGACTGTGGGACGTGTACAACCAGTACCACATGGGCATTACGGCTGAAAACGTGGCGAAAAAGTACGAAATTTCACGCGACATGCAAGACGCGTTGGCACTTGCCAGCCAAACCAAAGCGGCTGCTGCGCAAGACGCCGGTAAATTCGTGTCTGAAATCGTGCCGTTTTCGATTGCCCAGAAAAAGGGTGACCCGATTGTTTTTGCAGCGGACGAATTCATCAACCGCAAAACCAGCGCCGACGTGCTGGCAGGCCTGCGCCCCGCGTTCGACAAAGCTGGCGGCGTTACCGCAGGTAATGCATCGGGGCTGAACGATGGAGCTGCCGCCGTGATGGTGATGACCGCCAAAAAAGCCGCTGCTTTGGGCTTGACGCCGTTGGCCCGCATCGCCAGTTACGCCACCACCGGGCTGGACCCAGCCTTCATGGGCATGGGGCCAGTGCCCGCATCGACCAAAGCACTGGCCCGGGCTGGCTGGAAGGCGGCGGACTTGGATGTGCTGGAAATCAACGAAGCCTTTGCCGCACAGGCCTGCGCCGTGAACAAGGAAATGGGCTGGGACACCAGCAAAGTCAACGTCAATGGCGGCGCAATTGCCATCGGCCACCCAATTGGCGCGTCAGGCTGCCGCATTTTGGTCACGTTGCTGCACGAGATGGTGCGGAGCGGCGGAAAAAAGGGCATTGCCAGCCTGTGCATTGGCGGCGGCATGGGGGTTGCCCTATGCGTGGAACGCTAAATTTAGGGTAAAAACGACCTGTAGCCCAATTAAAACGGGCGCAAGCAGCTACTAAATTAATAGCTTCTTCCATTCAGATTCAAGAAATTTAAGGAGATAAACATGGGTAACAAAGTAGCGTACGTCACGGGCGGCATGGGCGGCATTGGTACTGCCATCTGCCAGCGCTTGGCCAAAGACGGTTTTACTGTCATCGCAGGGTGCGGTCCAACGCGTGACTTCACCAAGTGGCTGGACGAGCAAAAAGCACTGGGCCACACGTTTTACGCATCGGTCGGCAATGTCGGCGATTGGGAGTCCACTGTTGAAGCGTTTGCCAAAGTCAAGGCCGAGCACGGCCCGGTCAGCGTGCTGGTCAACAACGCAGGTATCACGCGTGACGGCCAGTTCAGAAAAATGAGCAAGGCCGACTGGGACGCGGTTATTTCCACCAACCTCAACAGCATGTTCAACGTCACCAAGCAAGTCATTGAAGACATGGTGACCGCCAGCTTTGGTCGCATCATCAATATCTCATCGGTCAATGGCCAAAAGGGCCAGTTCGGCCAGGTTAATTACTCGACCGCTAAAGCCGGTTTGCACGGCTTTACGATGGCGCTGGCGCAAGAAGTTGCTAGCAAAGGCGTGACGGTCAATACAGTCAGTCCAGGCTACATCGGCACCGACATGGTCAAGGCCATTCGCCCTGATGTGCTGGAAAAAATCGTTGCTGGCGTGCCCGCTAAACGCCTTGGCCAGCCAGAGGAAATCGCATCCATCATTTCATGGATTGCATCTGATGAAGGCGGCTATGCCACTGGCGCAGACTTCTCGCTCAATGGTGGTTTGCACATGGGCTAATGGCGTTGTTATTGCCACGCGGCTTGCATGCAAAACCCGCTTTGGCGGGTTTTTTTATGCTGAATTAATCTCAATTGCTGGCGACTGGATTTCAAGCATTGGTTGTTGCCCGGTACTTATCATGCAAACTTACATTTCAACCGCAAGGATCGCCCTTCATGCTTTCAACTGCTGAACTCCAGGCCATTGCCCGCCAAGTCAAAACCACGCAAGACCAAGGTCTGGAAATGGTGCAAATCACGTCGAAATACACGGGTTTTGACAGTGCAGCGGCTTACGCAGTGGCCGACTTGGTTCATGCCAGGCGCCTAGGAGCCTGGGCGGCAGAAGGAACGTCGGCTGCAAATTGACCGCAGCGGTCTATCTTTCGCCGATTTCTTGCCAAATATCCAGATATTCGGCGGCGAAATCGTCAAAAACTAGTCGGCGCTGGGGCCAATTTTCGCTGCGACGCCTTCTGCCGCCCAGGCTCCTAGCCGACGGCGCGCACGCGGTGGGGTGCAAGATAGGTTTTACCAACCCGGCGATGTGGCAGCAGTACGGTGTGTCAGCTCCGGTGTGGGCGTATGTTTACGACCGCACGGTAACGTTTCTGGAGGACACGCGGGGCAGCTCAACATGCAGCCTGCACGGTTTCGTCAACCCGAAAATTGAACCGGAAATTATTTTTCATTTCCACTCAGCACCGCCCCCTGGTGGCGACATCACTGCCCTACTGTCCTGTATTGACTGGGTGGCGCATGGCTTTGAAATGGTGCAGTCGCATTACCCTGGCTGGAAGTTTCAGGCACCCGATGCGATTGCTGATGGCGGGCTACACGCCAGGCTGCTGGTGGGCCAGCCACAAGCCGTCGGTACGTTGGGTGCCGACCTGCAAGAGTCATTGGCGGCCTTCACATTGGCTTTGTCAGAAGGCGGCGCGGCGCGTGAGACAGGCACGGGCGCTAACGTGTTGGGCAATCCGCTGGCAGCCGTTACCCACCTGATGCATGTGCTGGCCAGCCAGTCACCACGCTTAAGTCTGCGCGCAGGCGAGATCGTCACCACCGGCACGGTGACCAGCGCCTACGTCGTACAGCCGGGCCAAACCTGGCAAACCGTGCTTAATGGCATCGCGCTGCCGGGCCTTTCGGTGACGTTTACCGATTAGGATTTAGGAACGGCGCCCAGTGAAATGCTGTGTCCCTATCCACCACCACCGTCGCAAACGGGCTGACACGCTGACAACACAAGCTTTTAGGATCCGCACATGCTACAAACTCTGCTGACCATCTCACTGCTGCATTGGGTCGTACTGATGACGCCAGGTGTCAACTTTGTGCTTCTCGCGCAACTTGCCGCGAGCGCAAAGCGTTCGTCTGCCGCCATGGCAGTTGCTGGCGTTACCACTGCCACCCTGGTTTGGGCAACTTTAGCTGTATTGGGTGTGGGTGTCATTTTCACGGCTCACCCAGCTTTTCGTTTGCTGGCGCAGCTGGCGGGCGGTGTCTATCTGCTTTATGTTGCCTGCAAGCTTTGGCGTTCAAAGGCCTCGGGGCCAGTTGAAGCTTCACAGCATCTGAGCCTGGGCTCGGTATTTCGTTTGGGCTTTGTCACCAACATGCTTAACCCAAAACCCGCGCTGTTTTTCGGCAGTGTTTTTGTCACCACGATGCCTGCCAATCCAGACGTGTCCCTGGTCGTTGCGGCTGTAGCCATGGTTTACCTCAACGCGGTGTTGTGGCATCTTTTTTTGGTTTTTGCATTTTCTATGCCCAACGTCAAGCGCGGGTACGACCGCTTTTCTCATGTCTTCAACCGTGCAGCCGGTGCTTTGGTAGGAGCGTTTGGTGTCAAACTTGTGGTGGCAACCCTGCAGGAATACAGAGCAAAAAACCCGATCTGAGCACGCTGCGAGGATTGACCGAGGTCGGCTTAACTGCCTAAAGGTCAGCCAAAATCCTGAGCGCCTTTGCGCGCGCGCACAGCGCTTTTCCGTTGACCATATGCAAGTTTTTTGCGATGAAATGTAAACTATTGGTACTTATGAATAGTAGAAAATCCCAGGTTCAAACCGTGTGTTGGGCAGCCGTTTTCTGGTGCGCTTCTGGCGCAAGTTGGGCGGTTCCGCGTTGTGAGGTCAATGGCAAATCGGTCAGCCCCTACAACGGCAGCACCACTGAGGGCTTGACGGGAATGATGCGCTGCAAAGAAGAGGCCAACGGCCTGCCCACCAGCGATCAGGAGTTACGCGGCGGCGTGTTCATGGGCCTATCGCGGTTTTATGACTCTAAAGGCAATATTCAGCGCGAGCGCATGATCAATGAGCGCGGTAACACCGAAGGTTTTGAGCGAGAGTTTTGGCCCGACGGCAAACTGCGCAGCGATTCAATGCGCATCAACGGCACCGTGCGTGGCGCTTCTCGCAGGTTTTATGAGACAGGGAAGATTGACCGCGTCAGTTTTACGCTCGACGGTCAGGTGCTGGCCAGCTTGGCGTGGGACCGCGATGGCAACCTGATAAGCGCGCTTTGCTCGCAAGCCAGCGTGCTGCCTGAAGATAGCAAGCCGTGCGGGTTTGAGGGCAAGGTACAAACAGCGCTGTTTGAAAACAAAAAACGGCGCGAGCTGCGAGTCATGGAGCAGGGCAAAATTCTTGAGGCAACCACCTACCGCCCGGTAAGCAGACAGTCTGCTGCAACCGATGCTGAGGTGGTGGTTGGCGAGCAGGCTTTTCAAAATGGCCAGCGCTGGCATCGGTTTTACAACACGGAAGGCACGGCCAGCGGTAAAAACGTGCTGCGTGAAGAACGCTTGTACGAGCCGGGCCGCAATTCCCAGGGCAGCGACAATGCAGTTACGTCCGGCAGCGGGCGTTTGCAGTGGTCAAAAGCGTGGGGCGCCAACGAGCAGTTGATTGAACATATCCGCTACACCAATGGCCAACCGAGTTTGACTGAGCGCTGGTACCTGAACGGCGCGATGAAAGAAAAAATCACCATCACGCCGGATGGTGGCGGGAGCAAATCTGTACGTGAGACCTTTGACGACGACGCAAAGATGACCGAGCGGCAAAGCCTTATTGCCTTTGGCGTGAACCGAAACCAATTGACTGGCCTGCAGCAGTCGTTTCACGCCAACGGCGCGGTGGCTGTTGAAGATACATACAGCAAGCCTGATGAGCAGGGCCGCACCCGGCTGGTGGCCCGCAAACAGTGGGACCAAAGTGGAAAGCTGCTGTCTGACGATGAGATTTTGGAAGACGGCTCGCGCAAACGGCGCTAGTTGCTTGGGTCTGGGTGTAGCGACGGCTCAATAAAAATCTGTGGCGAGCTTGCAGGCAAGCCACGGTTTTCTATGGCGGGCGTTTGCATGGTTGTTTACCCAGAGCAGGCGGATCAATTTGGTCTGCTTGTTCAGGTTTACTAAATTGTTTCTGATATTCGGGTAAGTCAGGTTGTTTTAAAACTCGTGACATTCCATAATTACCTGTAATTATTGCGATTGCGGGGCATTTAACCAACATAAATAAAAGCCCGGGAGTGGGGAAAAAATTGCAGCTTCAGTGAAACTAAACCGAAAACCGAAAACCGAGACCCCCAACCGCCATCCCACACCAGCCATGCGCCTTGTTCAAAACTCGCTACACCAAGAAGTCGCCAGCTCGCTGCGCGAACAGATTTTTGCAGGCACGCTCGCCCCTGGCAGCTTCTTGGATGAAGTCGCGTTGTGTGAAAGGCTGAAGATTTCGCGCACA
>JANPDQ010000516.1:0-4444 GCA_031431575.1 Polaromonas sp. | reverse complement strand
GGGTGTCGGCCAAGCCTGGCTGCTGCGCAGAGCGGTGTTCATCGCAGATTTTGCGCCGTCGGCCATTGTTTTGCTGGCGCTGCTGGCCATGCCCTTGGCTACATTTTTGGCCATACCGGTGGCGGTTTTCATGGCGTCTTTGGCCAAGCCCGTTGTCATGCTTTTTGCGGTGTTGATGGCGGTTTTTTTGGCGGCATCTTTCATCGCATCAGCGGCGATAGTTTGGAATTGCTGCGTCAAAGCGCCCCACCACTGCATCGGGTCCACCACACCGGCGGGGGCGGCAACAGATTTGGTTTTTGCATGTGGCTTTGAAGCGGCCTTGCGCGGCGGGATTTCCAGGCCTGCAAAGGTTTTGGCTTTGTCGGCCATGCCCTGAACTCCGCCAGCCACCGTGTCGGCTACCTTGAGTTTGAACGCGTTGGCCACGTCGCCCATGTTGAAGTTCATGCCCTTGAGGGTCGCCAGCGTCATTTTTTGCACTTCCAGCGCCTGGATGGTGGCTTTTAGCGCAGTGGCGTTCTGGTCCAGCCAGAATTGCACTGACTTCAGCTCGCTGATGCGTTTGTCCAGCTCTTCAACGTTCAGCGTGGGCGCTACCCAGTTGCCCAAATTGGGCAACTGCGGAATGCGCTCGGCTGCTGTACCTGCGGCCTGCGTGGCAAGGTTTTGCAAAAAATCAAACCCTGGTACAAATTTGCCAAAGCCCCCAAAAGAGGTGCTGTCGGTGGATGGATTGTCTGATGCGCTCATGGTCGTCTCCGTTTGCGATGTAGTTGTATCTTGTTTGTACCCTAAAGCTGATTGTGCAGCGCTGAGGCGGTACGTCAACCCAAACTTGTAGCTGAACTGCTCAGCCCGTGCAGGGAAATACCTTCACCGCAGAGACGCAGCGGACGCAAAGAAAGAAAGAGAAAGAACAGGATGAACGAGTACGGGAATAGAAATAAAAATAGAAACAGAAAAAATCAGGCTTTTCTGTGTTTTCTGTGTTCTCTGTCTTATCGGCCTCTGCGTCCTCTGCGCCTCTGCGGTGAATGACTTCAACTTCTTCTATCGGCAAAACAGAAAAACGGACTGAAAATAGTAACAAATAGGCCGACAGTCAAGCTAATACAGGCGCAAGCAGCTATATTAATAATAGCAATTTATTGCTGCGGGCTGTTTGCCTTGGATACGAAAAATTCCGCCAGCGCATGCGCAGTTTGCTCTGGCAGCTCTTCGGGTATGAAATGCCCTGCCGCCATGGCGTGGCCGCTAACGGCTGCGCTGCACTGCGCGCGCCACAGCGCCATCGGGTCAAACAGGCGCTTCACCACGCCGCGCTCGCCCCACAGCACCAGCATGTCGCAGCATACTTTTTCGCCCTTTGTACGGCTGGTGCGGTCATGCGTCAGGTCGATTGCGGCGCTGGCGCGGTAGTCTTCGCATGCTGAATGCAGCGCTTGCGGGTTGCAAAAGCAGCGTTCATATTCTTTGAGCGCAAGCGGCTCGATATAGCCCAACCCCGCACTACCCCAGCCACCGAGCTTTGCGTGCAGGTACGCAACAGCTGTTTCACTATGGTTTGCACCCATCATGATTTCAGGCAGCGGCGCGGGTTGCAACATGGCAAACCAGTGGTAGTAGGCTTTGGCAAACTCCATGTAGGGCGCGCGCAAGCTGTTGCCCTCGTACATGTCGAGCGTGGGCGCAATGTCGATGACGCACAGTTTTTTGACGCGCTCTGGATGGTCCAGCGCCAGCCGATGTGCGACACGCCCGCCCCGGTCGTGGCCACACAGGTAAAAGCTTTCGACGCCCAGGGCGTCCATGACGAGGGCCATGTCGTGCGCCATATTGCGCTTGCTGTAGTTGCTGTGGTCCGGCAAGCCGGGCGTTTTAGACGAGTCGCCGTAGCCGCGCAAATCGGGCAGCACCAGGAAGTAATTTTTTTCAAGCTGCTGTGCGGCGCGGTGCCACATAGCGTGCGACTGCGGAAAGCCGTGCAGCAGCAGCAGCGCAGGCTTTTGCACATCACCGAGCACGGTGGTTGAGATGCGCGCGTTGATCGTTGCACCATTGACCTCAAAACTGCGCTGCTCAAAATGCTCGAACCATGTCATGTCAATTCCTTCAGGCCTTTCGGGCTTTTTAGGCTTTTCTCGCAGCCAGAAACCTTTGCAGATTTTGCGCTGCCGTCGCTCGCACTTTACGCCTAAGAAAAGGCGTCCACCCCAGCAGCGCGCCCGGGGCGCCCAGCGCTTGATAAGACCAGTACCAAAAATTAAAGCGGTCGCGGTGCCGCGTTATCTTGCCGTGTTCGTCGAACTCAAACACACCGTCGATCACGTTGTGCACCAATCGGTTGGTAGCACTGAAACGGTAGTCGGCCTCCCAGTGCGCTTTGCCAGTTTTAGCGTCGGCTTGCACGCCGCTGAACACCAGACGCCAGTCGCTCAGCGCTTTGGCTTTGGTGGTTTCGCACAACATGCGCCACATACCCATGACTTGGTGTTTGCCACGCAGGGAAAACGCTTCGTCGTCAAACTGCGCATCTGGCGCGTAGCACTCTGCCATGGTGTCGGTGTCCAGCCGGGCAAAGGCGTTATAGAACTTGTCCAGCAGCTGCGCGTTGGCGTGTTGCAGTGGCTTCATATGAGCTCCCGTTTTGGTTTAGAGCGCGTCAGCAATTGCGTCCCCTAGGAAATCGTACACCGCCCTTATACGCTTACTGGTCCTGATCTCGCGGTGCACCGCCAGCCACACGGGCAGCGCGGGGATTTTTAGCATCGGCAGCACCGCCACAACGTCCTCATCGGTACGGGCCACATAGTCCGCAATAAAACCAATGCCCACACCGCTGCGCACGGCGTGCCAGTGGGCCATCAGGTCGTCTGTGCGAAAAGCAAATTGCTCTTTGGTAACCGGGTAGCCCATTTTTACAAACCCGCGAATGATGTCTTCATTTTTATCGCTGCCAATCAATGTATGCGCCAAAAGCTCTGGCGGCTGGCGCGGGGTGCCAGCACGCTTCAAATAGTCGCGATGGGCATAGGTTCCAATTGTCAACTTGCCAATGCGCTTTGCCACCAGACTGGTCTGGTCAGGTTGCACCATGCGTACTGCAATGTCGGCCTCGCGCCTGAGCAGGTTACTGACTTCGTTGCTGGACACCAGCTCAATCTGAATGCCAGGGAGCTTTTGCTGCAACCGGGCCAACAGCGGCGGCAGCAATATGCAGGCAACCGTTTGGCTGGCGGTAACGCGCACCGTGCCGCTGACTGCGTCGTCCAGGCTGGAAACGCTGCGCTGCAACTGGTGCGCGCCTGCCTCCATCGCTCTGGCGGAGTCGGCAAGGCGCAGCGCCATATCCAGTGGCTTTAGGCCGCGCCCGGTTCGCTCAAATAACGCAACGCCCAGTTGCGATTCGAGCTCGGCGATGTGCCGCCCGATGGTGGGCTGGCTGGATTGAAGCGCCCGCGCCGCGCCCAGCAAACTGCCATGTTCCAGCGCCGCCAGGAACGAGCGCACCAGCGTCCAGTCAAATGTGCTATTCATTTATGTAACTCAGATATGAAGAGATAGGCAATTGTGTAATGACTCCGATTTTTAAACAATACCAGTATTCGCCCTGTATTCACATTAACCACCGATCCAACTCCCAAAATTCACCATGACCCAACCCTCAACCGTTTTAATTCTTGGCGCCAGCGGCCGGCTGGGTTCAGCGTGTGTCAAGGCGTTCGCCAACGCTGGCTGGCGAGTTATCGCACAAACTCGCAAACCTCCTGCCAGCTTGCCAACAGGTGCCACAGCGCTCGTGACAGGAGACGACCCCATCGAAAAGTTCACCCTGAAATTGAACAACGTTGACGTGGTGGTGCACGCGATGAACCCTGCATACACCAACGCCGCATGGACTGCGCATGTGCCCGCCATGATGGCCTCTAGCATTGCGATAGCGCAGTCACTCAACGCTTGCCTGATGTTTCCGGGCAACGTCTACAACTTTGGCGCAGGCATGCCAACGCTGCTCGATGAAAGCACGCCGCATCACCCAACCACCGTCAAAGGCAAACTGCGGGTTGACGTTGAACTGGCGCTGCAACAAGCGACACAAACATCGGGGTTGCGCGCCATTGTGGTTCGAGCTGGCGACTTTTTTGGCAGCGGCAGTGGCTCGATGTTTGACCAAGTCACTGTCAGCAAAATCAAGAAAGGCATCTTTACCCATTCCGGGCCTGTAGACGTTGCCACGCCCTGGGCGTACCTGCCTGACTTGGCGCAAACCTTTGTACTGGCAGCTGAAAAGCGTGAGCAACTCGCGAAGTTTGAAGTGCTGCATTTCGCCGGACATCAGCTAAACAGCCACGACTGGCTGGCCGCACTACAGCCTTTGGCAGAGGCCAACAACTGGGTGTCCGGTAGTCAGCCTCTTAAGACGGCGGCCTTGCCGTGGCCA
>JANPDQ010000515.1:0-1561 GCA_031431575.1 Polaromonas sp. | reverse complement strand
GCTAGACGTTCTTGGCGTGCCTTCGTCCTGCGTGGTACGGCTCGGAATTCCAGACGGCGGCGCTGCGTTGCGCGTTGCGGAACTTGCGCTCAAACTTGAAGCACTTGTAAAACCTTCAGACGTGCTGGTGACCACCTGGTGCATGGATGGCCACCCCGACCACGGAGCCGTTAGCCACGCTGCGATGCGCGCAAGCAAGGCAGCGGGCTGTCGGCTGATTCAAGCCCCGGTGTGGATGTGGCACTGGGCCGAGCCAGACGATGCGCGAATTCCGTGGAATGCTCTGGCGGCACTGGACCTGCCACAACACGCGATTGAAGCCAAACAAAAAGCCCTGCGCTGCCACCGCAGTCAACTCGCCTCGCGCGGGGCTGGAGTTGGCCCTGTACTGATGCAGTCCATCGTTGAGCGAGCTGGTCGGGCGCAAGAGTTTTTCTTTGCGTAGTTTCTTCGAATCAATTTTTAAATATGCTCAAGCACCCAGCGACCCGGCCCGATCAGCCTGCGTATTTTGACGCCATGTTTGCCAAAAGTGACGACCCGTGGAAGTTTCAATCACGCTGGTACGAGCGCCGCAAGCGCGCCCTGACCCTGGCTTGTTTGCCGTCTGACCGGTACGCAAGTGGTTTTGAGCCAGGTTGTGCAAATGGTGAGCTTTCAGCCCGGCTTGCAACGCGCTGCGAGCGCCTTCTGGTGAGCGACGGTGTTGACAAGGCGGTGGCTCTATCAAAAGACCGGCTGAAAGGGCAAGCCAATGTGGAAGTGCGCAAAGCGTGGGTGCCAAAGGACTGGCCACATGACAAGTTTGACCTGATTGTGCTGAGTGAATTTCTTTTTTACCTCAAGCCTGAAGTGATTGAGGACATCGCATTCAAAGCCAAAGACAGCCTGCTGCCGGGCGGCGTGATTTTGGCTTGCCATTGGCGCCACCCGATTGCGCATTGCGTGGTGACTGGAGACGATGCGCACGACGCGCTTGACCGCTTGCTGAGTTTGCCTAACCAGTGCCACGTCGTCGAGCCTTCAATGCGACTTGATGTTTGGTCGGCAGGTCCTACTGCAGCAGAAAAAGATGGATTGTCTTGAAGTGTCTCGACCAAGTTGCACAGGCCGCTCAGTTCATACCGGCACGATAGTAATCACCACCGACATCGACTCTTTGCCGCCGCCGCGCCGCACGCCTTTGGCGGGTGGGCAGGCGCTGTAGTCGCCGCCCATGGCCAGGCGAATGTGGCGCTCATCAATCAGGCAAGCGTGGGTGATGTCGATGCTGACCCAGCGCCTGGTAGCCACGTTCAGGCACACGTCTACCCACGCGTGGCTTGCCAGGTCGGGCTCGTTGGCAGCGTAAAAATAACCACTGACATAACGCGCCGGGTAGCCCAGGCTGCGGCAAATAGCCACCATCACATGCGCCTGATCCTGGCACACGCCAGCACCAGCATGGAATGCTTGCAATGCGGTGGTGGTTACGTCGCTGCTATTTTTTTTGTAGCTGACGGCGCCCATAACCTCGGCGCTAAGTGCCAATAAGGCTTGTAAATTGGCTGTTCCATCGGTA
>JANPDQ010000514.1:0-2980 GCA_031431575.1 Polaromonas sp. | reverse complement strand
GTTATCTCAAAAGCAACCTTGGTCGAGTTTTGGCTCGCACATCCGGCTTCAAAACACGCATTGCAGACATGGTTTGAAGATGCGAGCCGAGCTGCGTGGCGGTCTCCACAAGATATCAAATTGCGTTACTCCAGCGCCAGTTTTATCGCCAGCAACCGGGTGATATTCAACATCAAGGGAAATGATTACCGACTGATAGTTGCTGTGGCGTACCGATTTGGCGCTGTTTACGTCAAGTTTTTAGGCACCCACAAGCAATACGATGCCGTAGATGCCGCCACTGTAGAAAGTCAATCATGAAAAAGCAAGCAGTTAAAACCACCTCACCGTCGATTGCACTCATCAAGCCCATCCGCACACATGAGGATTACAAACAAGCGCTGGCATTGGTCGCTCCTTATTTCGATAACGAACCTGAAGTCGATAGCGATGCTGGCGCGCACTTTGAAGCGATGTTGACCTTGATTGAAGCGTATGAGGCCAAGCACTACCCCATCATCCCGCCCGACCCGATTGAAGCCATCTTGTTTCGCATGGAGCAGCAGGGCTTGAAGCCCAAAGACCTGGAACCTATGATTGGTCAGCGCAACCGCGTGTACGAAGTGCTGAACGGCAAACGCAAACTGACCATGGCAATGGTGTGGCGCTTGCATACCGGGCTGGGTATACCGGCGGAGAGTTTGATTCGTCAGCCTGGGTGAGCTGGCCCAGCATCCACCTTGCGCAAAAAATCCGCCAGCGTTTTGCCTGCTTCTTGCTGGTAGCCCGCTGCCAGCACCTCGCAACTCTCAATGCGGTCAATCCTGAAGTTGCGAAAATCTGACCTTGACTCACACCAGGCGCTGAGCGTCCATACCTTGCCCCAGTAAAAGCAGCCCAGTGGCCGCAGGGTTCGATGGCTGGTTTAGTTTTGGGGGTCCAAGTAAGTGATTTTCACTTTGCGCTGGGTGTGTACCGCACCGCGCAGCTCTTGCAGGCGTGGGCCGGTGATGCCGCCAAGGCCCGTGAGGCGGTTGTGCGGCGCGTACACGGCTTGGCTTTCGGCAGCGGCTCTGACAGCCGGCGGTAGCACTGACAAGATTTTGCCGAGTGCAGCTTCAGCATCTGCTGCAAAGGCTGCGTCCAGTCCAATTTGCGCCACCCGCACTGCGGCAACCAGCGCCTTGGCTTCGTCCTGCGTGAACATCAGTGGCGGCAAATCAAACCCCGAGCCGAGGCGATAACCCACACCCGCCTCACCTTCAATCGGCACGCCTTGGTGCTGCAAGTCGGCCACGTCGCGGTAAATGGTGCGGGGCGTCACCGCCAGCCGTTCGGCCAGATAGGCGGCTGTACTCAGTCTGCGGCCGCGTATGAGCTGCACGAGTTGAAAAAGACGGTCGGCGCGGCGCATGCAGCTTGTGTTAGAGCATTTTCAAGTATGTTTTAGGGCTGTAGCCCAATAGATACGGGCGCAAGCAGCTACTAAAATAATAGTCAATAATCATGGCCAATTAATACTGACCAGTTGCTTTTCAAAGTCCTGCACCACAAAGCGTTTGCCTTTTTGCACGACGGTGTGGCCTTCTGCTTCAAGCTTGTTCATCAACCCCTCTATGCCGCCCGGGTACTTGGCGTTGAGTTCGCCATTGTTTTTAAGGCAGCGCCAATACGGCGTAGCTTTTTTCCCTTCGGCCTCATCTTCACCTGCAGCCCGTGCCGCCATGTTGGCAAAAATACCTGTGGTGACGGTGCAGGCCATCGTGGTGCCGTGCTGATGCGCCAACTGGTCGCTGATTTGAAAAATGGTGACCAGCCGACTTTCAGGGATTCTCCGCATGATGGCATCAACCTCTCGCGGCGACGGGATCACGATGCTGCCCTGCCCGTGCCTGGCGTGCATGGCCGCTGGAATCGGTTTGACCAGTGGCAGGTTTTTATAACCCGCCAGCCGCTCACGCCAGGTTTTGCCAGTCGCCATACCTCAAGCCTGAACGCCAATGTGAATCTCAACCTTGTCAGTGCCTAAATACGCCTCAAAGTCAGTTGCGTAACTGCGCTGCACATTCGGGTTGTTCTGAAAATACTGCCAAACCACACCCCAAGTTTGCAGCACCGTTTGCGGCATCTGCCCGGTGGCGCTGAAGACCAGGTAGTCACCCGCTTGCAGCGCCAGTTGGCCTAGGGGCTGGTTGGTGGCGACGCCCGCCGTCACGTCAAACGCGCCCATGTAATCGGACTCGTAGCCTGAATACACGCCGTAGATCGGTGAGTCAGCCAGCTTGCCGGGCAGAGAGTCAGCCAAGCCTTGGCTGAAAAACCGGCCCCACAGGCCAGCGATTTTTCCAGTGACCGGGTTGAATTCAGCGGCGTTGGTGGTGCGCACGCTGATACCTGCAATCGGTATCGCTTGGCCAAGTTTTTTGCGTGTGGGTTGCATGATGTACTTCCATGGGATGCTAAAGACTATTATTCTCCAGCCGAGGCTATTTGGCACCTGGTAGTTAGGCGCTAACGCCAGGCACTGCGGCACCAGACAGGGATCTGCGTTTAGCCTGGGTGATGCCGGCGTAGCCCCAATCGCTTGCTGGCACCTCGCGCACTATGACGTAGCTGGCCTCGCTCAAATTGCGCTTGTCCACACTCAGTTGGCGGTGCAGCTCAGCGTGGGCCTGGTTGATGAACTCGGCTTTCTCGGCCTCAGTGTTGGTGCCTGCAGTGATTGAAATTTCCAGGCAAGCGGTGCTGCTTTGTGCATCACGGCCGCCCACCAGGTAGCGGGCCGCTGGATAGTCATCAATCATCACCACGGTGACTTCAGGTTTTTTGTGCAGGACGGCGGCAGTGATGCTGGTGAGCGCAGCGCCCAAGCTGACGTAGCGTTCGGGGTTTTGCAGTGGCGCGATGCGCAGGTGAAGGGTGGGCATAGCGGCCTACTTTCCGCTGAAGTGGTGTGTGCAAAAGCGATGGTCAGGTGCCACGCGCACGCTGGCGTGCTGGC
>JANPDQ010000513.1:0-3941 GCA_031431575.1 Polaromonas sp. | reverse complement strand
ACGTCACCTTGGCGGGCAAACATTTCAGGCGCAATGGCGTAGTAACCCATCTTGGCAAAACGGCGGCACATGTCCTTGATGTGTTCGTGTACGCCAAAAATTTCTTGCACCACCAAAATCACGGGGTAATTTCCAGCCGTGGCGGGGCGAGCCACATAACCAGGGATCTCGCCGTCAGCCACCTTGATCTTGACTTCACCGGCACTCAGGCCTTGGCTATCGGTGGTGATGGCCTGAGCCAGTACAGGGTTAGACGCAACAGCAAAGCCAGTGGCCAAAGCTGTCATGGCAAAAAAGCTGCGGCGTGAGGTGCCGTTGGAATGACGCTCAACAGGGTTTGCGAAGTCGATTGGCTTTAAGCCGTAGTCCATCAATTTCATAGGGATCTTTCAGTTACAGGCGTTGGTCGGATTTTTAGATTCACTGGCTCTTAAGCGGTGAACAATTAAGTGTCAACGCCATGCGGTGCGTCATGTGTGTGGCTAATTCGCCAATATTCATTTAAAACTGGCCACAGTTGATGTGAAAATAACGCCATGAACGTCGCAATTTTGGCTTTTGATGGCTGTTTAAGCTCGGCAGTGCTGGGCCTGGCCGATTTGTTGTGGATGGCTTCGCTGTCTGAGCAGCGCCGCAGCGCGCAGGACAGTGCGCAAACTGCGATTGCGGTCAGACCTGAAGCCAAAGCGTTCATCAACGCAGCTCTGTCGCCCAATGCTCCGCTTTTCAATGTCTTTGTCGTCAGCATGGACGGCAAACCTCTGCTGGACGGACGCGGGCGCAGCTTGCCGGTAGATTGTGGTGTGCACGATTTGCCAGCGCTTGGTGCTGTGCTGTTGCCTGGCCTGGTGCCCGATGCCAATGGAACGACAGCTGACAGCCGTGTTATTGGCGGTGCGGGGCCGTGGCTGCGCAAGCAGCACGCGCATGGCGCCATGCTGGGCGCGTCGTGTGCCGGGGTGTTTGTGTTGGGTGAGGCAGGCCTGCTCAATGGCAGGCGCTGCACCACTACCTGGTGGCTGCATGAGGAGCTGATGCAGCGGTTTCCCAAATCGCGCGCCGTGTGGGCCTCAGGCCTGGTGGATGACAGCCGGGTCGTCAGCGTGGGTGGGCCGATGTCGTGGGTTGACTTGGCGCTGCACACCATCGGCTGTTTACTGGGCTCCGACGTGGCGCTGGAGACTGCGAATTTTGCAGTCGTTGACAACACGCCACTGACACAGGCTGTGTACGCGCCTAAACGCTTTATAGAGCAAGCCACACCGTTTTTACTGGACGCCGAACAGGCGGTACGTGCGGCAGGTATCGGATTCACCGCAGTTAAGCTAGCGCAATCTTTAGCTGTCAGTCAGCGCACGTTGCACCGCAGGCTTCATGCTGGTGCAAACGAAACTCCCAAAGCATTCATCACCAGAATCCGGCTTGAAAGCGCCAAAACGCTTTTGGCCAGCCCGGGCAGCAGCATCAAACGCGTGGCGCTGCAGTGCGGGTACGAAGACGAAGGCAGCTTCAGGCGCGCTTTCAACCGCTTCAGCGGCATGACGCCCGCAGCGTACCGGGACTGGGCCGGCAAACGCCAGGGTTAGTTGGATTTAAAATAAAGCGCTATAAATAAAATAGCTGCTTGCGCCCGTATTTATTGGTTAATAGACCTGGCACCCCTTAATACGATATGCTGAACGGAATCACTCTGGAACTCGGAAAGCGTGGTGGTCGCCCCTGCATTGGCGGTTTGCGCATCCCTGCGCACGGCGTCTTGTCGATGTTGTCCAGCAGCATGACGCCCGAAGAAATTTTGCCGGCTTTGGCGGGCTGGCGGGGCGGATAGTCATTACGTCTGTCTGCGCGCAGGTTCGCGCACATGTAGAAACCGGCTGTACAGGTCACGTGGCGGCGTGACGCATAGCAACTTGAGCATTTGTCCCACATTGCCCCGGTGGTAGCCGCCGTGAGTAATGACATGCACAAGCATCTCTTCCCGGCTCATGCAACCTGCATCGCCATCGGTGAAGCAAAAGGGCAGCTTTTCACTCAGCTGGTCGGCTGAAATTGCAGCCGCATAGGCCTCAAACCATGCGTCAAGCTGCGCCACAGCAAATTGAAGCTCACCCAGATCGGGCGTGGCCTCGGTGTTTGTTGCCGTGTAGTGATGCTCCTCGCCCTTTAGATGCCCCTGAAAAATGCGGTCGACGACATAGATGTGGTTCAACGTGCGGATGGCGTTGTGAATAGGATCGGCTTGCTGCTGGGCATCAACTTGCTGCTGCGCATTGACATCTGCGAGCAGATTAAAAAGCTCGCTGTCAGCCCACGATTTAAAAGCGAAGAGGGATTGGAGTGTGTTCATGGGGTGATGTGGAGGGTGTTACGGTCAGGGCATTGCAAGTTTTGCCGCCATCAAAACAAACGCTATTGCAAACCCGCGTCGTAAGCCCGCCTGAATCGCGGTGGACCCAATAACAAGTTGTCGAAAGCCATGAGCCAGCAAGCCGTAGCCGACAAACACTGCAAAGGTCATAGCCATAAATACCGCGCTCAGCATGCTGAAATTCAATGCGTATTGAGCACTGCCAGCGTTTATAAACTGGGGAAGAAACGCAAGGAAAAACAGCGTCAGTTTCGGGTTCAGCGAATTCAGCAAAATCGCTTTTATGACCAGCTTGAATGGGCTCTCGGGCTTTGCACGGTCGTCCACGCTGAACGCCGAGCGGTCACGCCACGTCATCACTGCCAAGAACAGCAAGTACAGCACCCCCAGCACTTTGAGTATTTGAAACGCTAGCGCTCCGGCGTGCAGCGTTGCGGCCAGCCCCAGCCCTGCAGCCAGCATGTGCGGAACAATTCCCAGAGTGCAACCTAAAGCAGCGAAAAAACTGGCCATTTTTCCTTGCGACAAGCCGGTGGACACGGTGAATAAAACACCAGTTCCGGGCGTGATTACGACGACGAAAGAGGTCAACAAAAATTCAACGCTCAGCATGGAGGGATCCTGAAATGAGGGGACTGACGCCAAGATGCGCAGACTCAATTTTCTTGATCTATTACCTACCTGTCTTGAACGTTATTGCGCCCGCCGCCACGTGCCGGGCGTAAAACCGCGGTAACGCGCAAAAGCCCGTGTGAGGTGGCTCTGGTCTGTAAATCCGCTGCTCAATGCGGCGTCCAGCAGTTTTGTGCCCCCCGCAATCAGCGCCTGCGCGTGGCTAAGGCGGTGCTGTTGCAGCCATGCGAATGGCGGCATTCCGTACGCCTTTGAGAATTGCCGCACCAGCTGAAAACGGGACAAGCCTGCAAGTTCAGCCAGATCCGTCAGCGCGGGCGGGCAATCGACTTGGTCTAACAGTGCCTGCCGCACCCGACTCACCGATGTGTGGCGTTCATTGGGCAGCGACTTGCTGCTGTAACGCTGAACCAGCAGACCGCAAGCCTGCGTGAGCAACTCCTCTAACAAGCTTTTTTCATCGGCTTTAGGTGCGGCTTCCCAATGCTGAAAAACTCGGTTAAAAGCATCACGAAGCTCGGCATCATCCAGCACGGGACGAGATAACTCTACGCCGGGCTGCCCTACCATTTCTGCCAGACATTGGGGCGTGGCATAGACCATGCGCCAGCTTCTTGCGTGGTGTTCGATGGGTATGCCGTCATGTACCTCTGCGGGGTTGGTGGTGATGATTTGCCCCGCCAGTGCCCGAACCTGCCCACGTCCGCTGGCCGAGACTTGGCCGCCTCCATCCATGAGCCCAAATCCATACGTGTCATGCCAATGCTTGTCAAACTGGCGATTGCTGCGCATTTTTACGGCGTGCACACCGCCTATTGGACCGCTGCGCACAGTGCAGGTATGAATCTTGTTCATTACGCAACGCTTAGAAGTCTGAGGCCCAGTCGAGCTTGAAAGCTACGCTGCTTCGCACGATTCATATCTTCACCTTTCCCAGCCA
>JANPDQ010000512.1:0-1599 GCA_031431575.1 Polaromonas sp. | reverse complement strand
TGACTTCATTGCCCGTCAGGCCCAATGTTTGCCACGACTCGCCGGCCTTGAACTGCAGCGGCAGCACGCCCATACCGACCAGGTTGCTGCGGTGAATGCGCTCAAAACTGCGCGCCACTACGGCCTTGATGCCCAGAAGTTGCGTGCCCTTGGCGGCCCAGTCGCGGGATGAGCCGGTGCCGTATTCTTCACCAGCAAAAATCACGGTGGGCGTGCCTTCGGCCATGTAGCGCATGGCGGCGTCGTAGATGAACATTTTTGCAGGCGCAGCCAGGGTGCCTTGCAGCGTTTTGTGCTGGAACAGCGTCACGCCGCCCTCTTCGCGGGAGCCTTCGGCATCTGCCGGAATCATCAAATTTTTAATCCGTACGTTGGCAAAGGTGCCGCGCATCATCACGTCGTGGTTGCCGCGCCGCGCGCCGTAGCTGTTGAAATCGGCCTTGAGTACGCCATGCGCCTGCAACCACAAGCCAGCGGGCGATGATGCCTTGATCGACCCGGCAGGTGAAATGTGGTCGGTAGTGATCGAGTCACCAAACAGAGCCATGATTCGGGCATTTTAGACATTGAAATTGTCTGAAATAGTGCCGTTTTTAGCATCATTTAGGGCTGTAGCGCTCTTTTCATAGGCGCTAGCAGCTCCTTTTTCAATAGCAAAGTCTTTGAAGAACGGCGGCTCGGCGATGTAGGTGCTTTGCGGCCAGGTGTAGGTGTTGCCCGTCACGCCCTTGATTTTTTCCCACAGCTTGCCAGGCTCAGTTTTCACCTTGGCGTAGTTGGCGCGAAAGGCCTTGCCATTCATGGCGTACTTCATCAGCGCGTTGATCTCGTCGCTAGTTGGCCAGATGTCACCCAGGTAAACGTATTTACCTTTATGCCCTTTACCAACCGGCTCGGTCATCAAATCGCGCATAACGGTACCTGCAATCGCATACGCCACCACCAGCGGCGGGCTGGCTAGAAAGTTGGCCTTCAGGTTGGGGTGAATGCGCGCTTCAAAATTGCGGTTGCCTGACAGCACGGCGGCGCAGACCAGGTCGCTTTTGCTGTTAGGTTCATTGTTCTCTGGCGTTAAATCACCCGCATTGCCAAAGCAGGTGGTGCAGCCGTAGCCCGCCAATGCAAAACCGAGCTTTTCGAGATACGGGAGCAGGCCCGTCTCGGTTAAATATTCAGTCACGATGCGTGAGCCGGGTGCCAATGAGGTCTTGATGTGCGGCTGCACTTTGAGGCCTGCTTCTACGGCCTTTTTAGCCAGCAGGCCAGCTGCCAGCAGCACGCTGGGGTTGGACGTGTTGGTGCAACTGGTGATGGCTGCAATCAGTACATCGCCATTGCCGATGGTGATGCCTGCTGACTTTGATGACGGAGGCACCGCATCGGTGTGGGCGCTTGCAAGGGTCGGGCGGCTGCCTTCCATTTCGGCCACCATGCGTGGCGCGCCCAAAGCAGTGGGCGGCGCGCCGGGCACGGTGTCGGCCCTGGCGCTGTCGGTGTGCTCCAGCAAGTGCCGCGTGGCCAGCATGGCGGCCGGTTGGTTAAAGCCGTTTTCAGAAATCGGCTGGCTGTAGAGCGATGCAAACTGGGCCGCCACATGGC
>JANPDQ010000511.1:0-4324 GCA_031431575.1 Polaromonas sp. | reverse complement strand
GTACTCATTGTTGATTTCACGAGCCATGCGAATGCCGTACCAAGCAGTGGCGCGCTGCGGGGTTGCGTTCGCGCCCCATGCCGCAAAGGCTTGCGTGTTGTGGCAGTACGTGCAGTTCACACCAAGCGAGTTGGACCAATGGATCATCGTGCCATACGTGTGCTCAGCCTGCTTGATGGAATTACGATTTGCAGCAGCTCCCTTCATCGCCAGTGCTTCTTCGCCGTTTACGCGAATTGGCTTGCTGTCCAGAAAGTAAGGCGTGAACGGGTCGTACGGCAGTGAAGACAAACCAACGCTGGCGGCGGCACGATTTTGTCCAAAGTCATTGCCCAATGCACCACCAGCAGATTTTTGCGGCGCGGGCTTGAACCAGATTTCCTTTGGAATGTTGTTGCCTCGATGGCAGGTGTAGCAGGTCACACCGGTTTCTGCTACGTGTGGCTTCCAGCTCGCGTTGATTTTTTGCGTCATTTGCAGCATCTTGCGGGCCACCACTTTGGTGTACACGCTGTCGTCTGCAAAGTTACCCGCAATGTGGCAGTAGTTGCAGCCCTGCTGCGGCGCTACCCATTCAGTGATGGCGCTCATGGTGCGGGCAAACTCGCCCACGCTCAAGTCACCCAGCACTTTCACGTTTTGATAAATCGCGCCAGCTCTTGGTGTGCCTGGTACGTCAACAATCGCAGCAGCAATAGCAGGTGCAGTGTTCACTGAAGCCTGCGTTGCAAGGGTGCGCGGGTTATAGATTTGCGCCATACCCGTGCCGCGATAGCCGGTTTGAGACACGGCGACCGGAGGCCTCTCGCAGCCTGCAATCAGCAGCGCTACGGTACTGACCAGCAACAATTTAATCGTGGTGCGCATCATCATGGTTTTACTCCCAACAGGGCGGGGTCAATGGTCGGGACATAAACAGCAGGGTAAGCCGGCACTACGCCGTGCTTGACAGACCACAGGTACCAGTTGTCGACCACGGTGCCGGTCAGCAAAATACCGATTCCGCCTACCAGTGGGCAGAGCACTGCAAACCACCAAGCCCAACGGTGAATGGACTCCATCGTGGCGTTGTAGCCCATCGTCCAGCGCCAGAACAAACCAGCGCGCTCAGACGCCGTACCGCGATCGATGATCTGTTCAATCTCGCGTTCACCGCCGTAACGGCCGACCGCAAGAATTGTTGCTCCGTGCATGGCAAACAATAGTACCGAGCCATACAAAAATACAATCGACAGCGCATGGAAAGGGTTGTAGAACAAGTTTCCGTATCGCAGCGATAGCGCAGCAGTCCAGTCCAGGTGCGGGAAGATTCCAAATGGCACCGATTCAGCCCAGCTACCCATCAGCACCGGGCGAAATAAGCCAACTACCAAATAAAGCCAAATAGCAGCGGCAAAAGCCCACGCCACGTGCGTTCCAAGGCCCAGTTGGCGAGCGCGGCGATACATGCGTACCCACCACAAAATGAGGGACGCAGTCAAAAAGAAACCAGCGATGTTCCACCAACCACCGTCGTTTAAGGGGGCAATGCTCAAGCCATAACTTGGCGGAGGCGGATCAAGCGCCAGCCAGAACAACTGGCGAACCATTTGCATAGGATTCCAATCCACCTGCGCCAACATATTAAAGCCAATAATGTTGAAAGCCAGCGTGCCGAAAATAAGCGATGCCAGACCTAACCAGCCCAAATACACAGGGCCGATTTGCGCATTGCCGAGACGACCTAGCAGATGCACAAAAAACGGCGGGCCAATGCGGTCCGAGTCTTCGCTTGGCAAAGGAACACCGAGTGAGGCGGGCCCAACAGGTTGGACGGTGGTAAAAAGATTTTGATATTCAGCCATAGTTGTTCTCCTCGGTATTTTTAATGGCCCCAGATTGGCATGTTCAGCCACCAGCCCCACCATTCAGGCCAGCCTTTGGTCCAAAACGGGCCGCTGATGACGATGCAAAGCGCTGAAAACCAGACCGCTGCGAGGGCGAGGAACAAACCAAGCCGGTGGATGCCGAGCGTGCCAACGGAGTAGCCGATCACATCGCGAAAAAAGGTGTCCTCATGCTCAGGGGTTTTGACTGCCTGTCCCTTGCCTGGGTTGGTTGCTGACAAAACCAGCGCGCCATGCAGCGACAAAGAAAGCGTGGTGGCAAAAAACAAAGTCACCGCAATCATGTGCGCCGGGTTGTAGTGAAAATGCAAGTATTGATAACCTACGTTGCTGACCCAATCAAGGTGGCTGTATATGCCGTATGGAAAAGCATGACCCCACGAACCCATTAACACTGGGCGAATTACCTGCAGGGTGAAGTAAGCAAAAATAGCGAAGCTGAAAGCAACAGGCACATGCAGCCCCATGCCCAGCTTGCGACAAATTTCGACTTGCCGCAACGCCCAAGAAACAAACGCGCCTAAGGCACAGAAGGTAATGATCTGCCACAACCCGCCTGACATGATGGGCGCCATGCGCAATCCATTAGAAATATCAGGTGGTGCAATGTTGATCTGCCACGGGTTCCAAGTAGGGCCCATAGCTGCTCCCCACAAAATCATTGCAGTGCCAACCAGCGCGAAAAACGCGGTGGATACTCCAAAAAAGCCAACATAAAACGGCCCGACCCAAAAGTCGAACAAGTCACCCCCAATAAGGGTGCCGCCGCGGACGCGATACTTTCTTTCAAAACTCAGCATGGCCATGTTGGCTCCTCTGCCCGACACACTCGTGGGCGCGATTCGGATTAAAAACTGTTGAAACTAATTCTTTGGTAGGGTGTGCGAAGCAGGCTACACAGCCTGACTTCGCTCACCACACCGGTAGCAAAATTTGCTACCTTTACTTCGACGGAGGCATAGCTGCATTGTTTGCAGCTTTCGTAGCCTTGACGGTGTCAGGGTGCCACGTATTGAGGTTGTAACGGTCCGTGCTGAGCTGGACCAGGTGGATTGAAGTGCTTGTGAAAGCAATGATCAAACCGGTGAAAATGATCGCCTTGCGGGGATCAACAATACGCCACATACGCCACATAATATTTCCTTTGGTTAGTTGAGTTGAGAGATCACGGTATACACAGCGGACTTCACGCTTTCATACATTGGACGTGTTCCTTCTGCCCCGGGCAGCCAGGTACGCCAATCCATGAACATCATCTGGCCCATCATTGCAAGCAACAAAAAGACGCAAAAGAGCACAACGTACAGGTATCGAAACTCCTTGATAGGAGCCTCTAAAGAACTGTTCGTCTGATGAGCATGTAAGTAAGTCATATTTATCTCCGTGAGTTGGTTCTTAGAACCAGGGACGCCAGACCCACACCAGGCTGTGCGCAAGCATCACACCGACACCAAACAACAGGTAACCCTGAATGTAGTACTTGTGAAATTCCTGGCACTCTGTATCAGACAGCCCCGACGGACTAGTGCTTTGATTCATAGTCAATACCTCACTTAAAAAGCCTTGCGGCAACTACCTTGCCCGAAGGCAAGGAACGAAATGCTGCAACGCAAGCGCTGCAGCGAACTTGTACCCAGAAGAATCTGGATACTTGTAGGGAAACTCAAAGTGATGGCAGTGCAGGTCATGCAACCACCCCCAGTTTTGAATGCCCGAACAATTCTGTGATCCTGTCGAGCTCAACACTTGAGCGACCGGATTGGCGTGCGTCGCGCTCAGCACGATCCCGCATTTGTTTGGCGGCTGAAATACGAACCAGTACGGGTTCGGCTTCAATCAGCTCTTCTAAAAGCGCATGGGCCTCCATGCTCCAGGAAATGGGTTTGTCGGCGTTGACCCGGCTCGGCGTCGAATCGATCTTGTCGAGCTCGGTGCCCAGCGGCAAGATGTGGAACAACGCATCAAACAGCGCGTTGCAAAACTCTTGAATCAGGTAGGTTGCGCCGGCATACCCCATGAACGGTGTGCCTGTGTGCCTGCGAATAATGGGCAGAGGAAACGATGCAGGGATGAAGGTCGCCTTCATCATGCCGCCGCCTCCGCATTCAGCCAGGTACATGCGTTCGTTGTAGCTGCCGTACATGACCAGTGGCGTTTTGGTGGCGGTCAAGCGGCGCACTTCTGCGTTGTCGGTTTTGGCACCCGGGCAACGCGAAATTGCTAAGTTGCAGGGCAGACCCATTTCATCTTCAAGAAAGTGCCGGATGCCGCGCGTGTAGGTTTCATTGGCGACCACCGCAAAGCTGGCGGTGCCAAAAAAGTCTTGCGTCACCGAGCGCCACAAATCCCAGATCGGTTTGATAGTGGTGTGCTTTTCCCGCTCGATGAACGGCTCGGGGTCAAGGCCCAGCAAATCGCCCAATTTCCGTAAAAATTTG
>JANPDQ010000510.1:0-7485 GCA_031431575.1 Polaromonas sp. | reverse complement strand
GGCCTGCGCATCGACAGGCTTACCCGTGACCCGACCACCCGGGTGCTTGCGCTTGGCTTGCTTGCGCAAGTAGCTCATGTAAGCCGCCAAGTTTTCATATTTTTTGGCATTTGCTTCTTTTGCTTGCCAGACTTCTTGCATGACCGGGTCAGACGTTTTCATTTCAAGCTCTCCAAGATTTCTTCGGGGGTTGCAATAACAGGTACAAACACTTCAGCCTCTGCAAGCGCCAACTCAATATTGCGGCGCGCCACGGCACCCACAATATGACGAAAATTCCAACTGGCGATAAATCGTATCTCATGCAGGGCAGCAATGGCAATGTGCACAGCGTCGGTAAAAGCCTTAGCGGGTACCGCTTTTTTGCGTAGTAAATGCATTGCCAACGCCTCAGCACCGGGATGGATATCTAGAAGCGCCAGTGCGTTGCAGTAAACAAGCCGGTTACGCACGGCTTCGTCATCGCCAATCTGCACCTCAGCCAGTACCGCATCTGAGACCAAAAGATCCAGCTGCGCACGCTTTTGCCACAGCTGGTAAGAAAAGTGCTGCCGCGTAGCGTTGATAGCATCGGAACTGGGCCGAGCCGCCAAGTAGCTGATGACCGATGTTTCTACGTAAATCCGTGGCTTCATGCAGTGATTTTAAGCCGCTCCGGTCCTTCACCCACCCCGCGCGCTGCGCCCAGAAACCTTCGGGTCATCTGCCAACCTGGTATTGCCTTGTACAGGTTTAAGCCACTTATCCGTAAATTGCTGCGGCGCGTCAAACCATTGGTTGGCTACCGCAAGTAATTTGTCGCGGCTGGGGGTAGGCAGGGGTTTGTCCCAGCTGACTGCCATAGCCTTGTCAATCAATCCCGCCAGTTCGAGCCTTGAAAACCCAGCGTCGCGTTTGCTAAACCTTTTGCTAAACCAAGCAGACTGCATGCCAACCGCCGGATGCTGAGCACGAAGGATTTTTTCAAATTTGTAGCGATCTTTTTGGCAACGTGAAAGTGTTTCTTACCAAGCGCAAAACTTGCGAAAACTGTCTATCCGGTAGAGCAATCAAAATCGTTAAAAGCGACAGGTATCGTGCGCTTGAACACGAGTCACGTACCGAAGTACGGTGAAACGCGTTTTACGGAGTAGTTGTATCCGAAAAAATACGATAAATGGGCTCTTCAAAATTCCTTCGTCGAGACAAAAAACCCGCAGAACTCACGCTCTGCGGGTTTTTTATTTGGCGGTTACCTCATTACAGAAGTCACTTGCCAAGAATTAATACAAGGTTGGCGTTAGCGCGCTCCGGCTGCAACGATTCGAGCAAGCACAAAATCAGCCAACAACTGGTTGCCGTAAGGCGTCAAGTGAACGTCATCGGCAAAGTTGTAGCGGCTGGTGTCGCCCGCGATGGTGCTGGCAGTTGTGCAGGTAATTGAAGCGCCGCCCAATGGGTTTGCCGGTGAGGTGGTGCTGCAGGCGCGGTCTGTGACGTTGGTCAGTCCAAAGGCTGCCGGGCTGGCAACTTGCGCCCGTCCTTGTGCGTACGCGTCAACCAACACAACACCTGGCGTGTTGGCAAGGCCTGCCTGCACCGCACCATTAAATGCAGTGACCAGCTGATTTACAAAGCCCCGGGTAGCCGCATCAAAGCCAGCTGCCAACGGTGTTTGCGCAACGTCAGGGAGATTGACCACCGTGACAAACTTGGCACCTTTGGCAACAATCAAGGTTTTGACGTAGCCAGCCAGTTCGTCACCTGCGCGTGTCATGCCCTGTACTGCAGCAGTTTGCGCTGCCGACACAGCGGCGGCTCCGCCAGCTGAAACTGCCTGCTGCTGCGCGGGCGTCCAACCGGCCAACACTGCGGCTCCGACCGCTCCTGCTCCCCCGGCAGCCGCAGGCCCCACACCGCCCAAATTCAGAAAGACATCATTTCCGCCGGCCAGTACCAGCACCAGATCACGGTCACTAAAACTACCGCCAACGGCAGTCAAGTGGTTGTTGATTTGGTTCACCACGGGCAATGCAGTAAAACCAAGCGGCGAAGCGTTGGCCGCAGCTGTTACGGCAGCGGCACCCCCAGCTGCGCCACCGTTTGCATTAAAAACAAAATCCTGAACGGCTTTGCTGTTGGGGCCAAAGGAGCTGGTCACGCGTGCACTGCCTTGCGCGTAGTTGCGGCAAGCTGTGTTGTTAACGGTTGCAGCACCAGTGAAACCGGGAATCAGCGGCGAAAAGCCTGTTTGTGCGGCGCAGGGCGCTGCCACTCCCAGCCTCGCAGCAATCAGTTCTGTCCAATTCTTTGACGCAGCGGCATTGACTGTGAACTGGCCGCCGCCAACCGCAGCAATGCTGCCGACCTTGTACGTGCCAACATCACTCAGGCTGTCGCCGAAAGTAACGATCTGCGCGATGCCCGCAGGCTGGGTTGGGCTGACCGAGTCGCCCCCTCCGCCGCAGCTCGCAAGTGCGATTGCACCCAGCACGCCAGCAGCAATTTTTGTAAATCTAGTCATTTTTATGTCTCCTCAACATGGTTAAAACAGTACGGAACGCCCGCGAATACTACTGTTTTGTGTCAATGCCGCTCAGAGGGTAAATCCGCGGTTTGACAAGTGCGGGACACTAAACCATGCCCAACCCGAGCCATGCGCAACCTGAGCACGCCTGCGTATTGCTGCGTCAGCTGCGCAGCCGCCCTAGCAACCCTGCCGTTGAGCTGTCCAGCGCCGAGACATCGCCACTTTGCAGACGTGCCTCAATATCACGCGCAAGCACCTTGCCGAGTTCGACCCCCCACTGGTCAAAACTGTTGACACCCCAGACCGTACCGCTGACAAACACTCGGTGTTCTTGCAGCGCCAGCAGTGCACCCAGGCTGGCGGGTGTGAGCTCGTCCAGCAGCAAAAATGTGCTGGGCCGATTGCCTGGGAAATGTTTGTGCCCGCCTGAAAATAAAACGCCCCCACGCTCCCCCACTTCGTGTGGCTCGCTGCCCCCCGCGGGGGCTTCGTCGCCTCGGGACGGCCCATCGCCATCGCCATCGCCATCGCCATCGTCGCCGCGCTTACCCACCATCAGCGCCTGGGCCTGCGCCACCACGTTGGCCAGTAGCTTTGGGTGGTGGCCAGGCAAGCTGTGGGCCGCATTTTTAACTGCAACAAATTCGACCGGAACGACCGACGTGCCTTGATGCAACATTTGAAAATACGCATGTTGCCCGTTGGTGCCAGGCTCGCCCCAAAGCACGGGCGCAGTTTCGAACGGTAGCCGCATGCCTTGCGTATCAACGCGCTTGCCATTGCTCTCCATTTCGAGCTGCTGCAAATACGCGGGCAGGCGGCGCAACGGGTAGCTGTAGGGCGCGATGCTGCGGCTGGTAAAGCCGTGGAAATTGCGGTACCAGACATCGATGAGCGCCATACGAACGGGCAAGTTTTGCGCAAGCGGTGCATTGCGAAAATGCTCGTCCATTGCGTGCGCGCCCGCCAGAAATTCACGAAATTTTTCACCACCAACAGCAATTGCTATTGCCAGCCCAATGGCCGACCAGAGGGAATAGCGCCCACCCACCCAGTCCCAAAAACCAAATGTGGTGCTGATACCAAACGCGTTGGCAGCCGCCACATTGGTCGTCAACGCGGCAAAGTGTTTGCCAACATCTGTGCCGCCGTTCGCCTCAAACCAGGCTTTGGCTGACCGTGCGTTGGTCAGTGTTTCAGTTGTTGTAAAGGTTTTGGAAGCTATCAAAAAAACTGTGCTTTGGGCTTTGCATTGCGCCAGCACATCGGCCAGCTCTTGCCCGTCAACATTCGATACAAAGTGAAAGCGTTTGGACTTGTCGGCGAATTCGTGAAGCGCCAAAACGGCCATTTGCGGGCCAAGGTCAGAGCCACCGATTCCGATGTTGACCACATCAGTGACGGCACCGTCACGCCTAATCAGTTCAGCGTATTGCAGCATGGCATTCAGTGTGACTTCAACTTCTGATGCACCATCGGAAAGATCACTATTTGCTACGATATCAGGAGCTGCTAGCGCCTGTTTATATTGGGCTATAGGCGGATTTCTTAATAAAGTATGCAGTACAGCACGGTTTTCAGTGTTGTTGACGGCCTCGCCTGCAAACATCGCGTTGCGGTGCTGCTCAACGCCGCATTGACGCGCCAATTCAAACAGCAGGTGCTGCGTTGGCTCGTCAATCAAGTTTTTGGACAAGTCTGCAAATACATGCGGTGCATGCTGGCTGAAGGTTTCAAAACGTTGCCCATCGGCCGCAAACGCGTCGTTCAGGTTAAAGCTTTTGCCCGTTGCATTGAACTGCGATTGCAACTTGACCCAAGCGGTGGTGCGGTCACAGCGTGTGAGCATCACAGCGCGAGCATCAGCTGCTCAAGTTTGACGGCGTCATGCACAAAGCTGCGTATGCCTTCTGCGAGCTTTTCAGTTGCCATTGCGTCCTGGTTTAACGCAAACCGGAAGCCCGCTTCGTCAAAGTTAATGGCTGGCAAGTTCAACGCTTTTGCAGCGTCAGCGTTCAATTCCTGCGTAAGCGGTGCATCGCTGGCGGCCAACTGCGTGAGCAGTTCAGGGCTGATGGTCAGCAAATCGCACCCCGCCAGCGCCGTGATTTGGCCAACATTGCGAAAGCTCGCTCCCATGATTTCAGTGGCGATGCCGAAGTGCTTGAAGTGGTGGTAAATGTCCCGTACCGACGAAACGCCGGGGTCGTTTACGCCTACGTTGTCGGCTTCGACCCAAGCAGCGCCACAGGCTTTTTTATGCCAGTCATAAATACGACCCACGAAAGGCGAAATCAGTTGCACCTTGGCTTGCCCACATGCTACCGCTTGGCAATAGGCGAAAAGCAGCGTCAGGTTGGTGTGAATTCCTCGTTGCTCGAGCTTTTCAGCGGCTTGAATACCTTCCCAGGTCGCGGCAACCTTGATCAGCACGCGGTCAATGTGGATGCCCTCAGCCTGGTACAGCTCGATGATGCGTTCGCCGCGCGTAACTGTGGCGTTGGTATCAAAGCTCAGCCGGGCATCAACTTCGGTCGATACGCGGCCGGGGATGGTGGCCAAAATCTCGCACCCGAACCGTACCAAAAGCCGGTCCATCACCACGTCCAGCGGTTGCCCTTTGAATTTGCTGACCACGCCCGCCATCAGCGGCTGGTAATCGGGCTTTTGCACGGCCTTCAATATCAACGACGGATTGGTGGTGGCGTCTTGCGGTTTGAACTGCGCAAGCTGCTTGAAGTCGCCCGTATCGGCAACTACGGTGGTGAATTGTTTGAGGGCTTCAAGTTGGTTCATGGCGTATGCGTTCAAATTTTGCGAGTTACCATTATGCCAATATAATGTGAAACTTAATTACATAACGGTTACTAATCTTCATGAGTTTTGATCTCATTTTGTTCGGTGGTACGGGCGATTTGGTCTGGCGCAAGCTGTTGCCTGCGCTATTTCAAGCCTTTCGGCATGGCTCGTTGCCTTCCGGCGGCCGTATTGTTGGTGTGGCAAGAGATGATTTGAGCGAAGACGCATACCGCGCGCTCATCAAGTCGCGCTTTGACGACGTGGAACTGGCCAAGCGCCCCAGCGACGATGAATTTGCGCGCTTCGCGGCACTGCTGACCTACTTGCGTATGGACTTGTCCAACCCTGCCGATTACGCGGCGCTTGGCACGTTGCTAAAAGCACGCAGCGCAGAAACAGTGGTCATGTACTTGGCCACCGCACCCGGGCTGTTCACCACGTTTTGCGAGCAGATTGGCGCGGCCGGGCTTAACCAGCCCAACGTGCGGGTGGTGCTTGAAAAGCCGCTGGGCCATGACCTTGCATCGAACCGCGCGATCAACAGCGCCGTGCGCAAAGTGTTTGACGAAAAACAGATTTTCAGAATTGACCACTACTTGGGCAAGCCGTCGGTGCAAAACCTGTTCGCGCTGCGGTTTGGCAACGCGCTGTTTGAGCCGCTCTGGCGGCGCGAAGACATTGCCAACATTCAAATCACGATTGCCGAGGACTTGGGTATTGAAAAGCGCGGCGCGTTTTATGACTCTACTGGCGCGCTGCGCGACATGGTGCAAAACCATGCCCTACAACTGCTATGCGCAGTGGCAATGGAGCCGCCGATCAACGCGCATGCCGACGCTATACGGGATGAAAAGCTCAAGGTACTGCGTTCACTCAAGCCCTGGACGCCGGAAACGCTGCGCCAACACGTGGTGCGCGGCCAGTACGCGGCGGGCACAATTGAGGGCGCGCCAGCCGCAGCCTACACGCAAGAAAAAGGCGTACCAGCGCACAGCAGCACCGAAACATTTGTTGCGCTGCGCTGCGAGATTGCCAACTGGCGCTGGGCGGGTGTGCCGTTTTACATTCGCACCGGCAAGCGACTGGCTGGCCGCAGTGCTTACATCGAAGTCAATTTCAGGCCTGCGCCGCATGCCATTTTCCAGTCGCCTGTTGGCGCTGCCAACCGTTTGGTGATTCACTTGCAACCCAAAGACGGGCTGGAGCTGCATCTGTTGGCGCAGGGTCAGCAAAATCGCGTGTCATCGCAATCAACAGATGCGGCGCTGTCGCCGGTGCAGCTTGACCTCGACTTTGACAAACGCTTTGGCTCCGAGCGAGTAGGCGCTTACGAACGCTTGCTGCTTGACGTGATTGGCGGCAGGCTCAATCTATTTGTACGCAGTGACGAGCAGGAAGAAGCCTGGCGCTGGGTAGAACCCATCATGCAAAGCTGGGCAGCTGAATCGGCCGGCCCGCGTACCTATGCGGCAGGGACTTGGGGCCCAAGTGCCAGCAGTGCCATGATTGCGCGTGACGGTTTTTGCTGGACCGAGGAGTGTTAGCCCCCACGCTTACCCACTGCGTGTGGTCGCTGCCCCTTGCAGGCCGCCGCTCGCCAGAGGCTTCGCTTCTGTCGCCTGTCCAAACCTGCGCAGGCAGGTTTGGAGCCGCAGGCTCCAGCCCCGAGGGGGCCGCTGCGCCTGCGGTCTGGCAAAGCCAGTCCCGCGGCCCCTGCTTGAATAAATCCAGCAGCCAGCGAATACCAGTTCCCCGCATTTTCAAGCAGGGGCCACAGAACCGGCTTTGCCGGGCTGTAGGCGCAGCGGCCCCCTCGGGGGGCAGGGAATTACGCGAAGCGAATGACCGTGGGGGCCATAACCAAGATGCTTGACCGAATCAAGGCTTCATTGCCGTCACTTGCCCCAGCCGAGCAGCGCGTTGGCAAGCTGGTACTTAGTGACCCGCGGGCGTTTGCCAACACGCCCATCAGCGAGCTGGCCGACCGCGCCCATGTCAGCAAACCCACCATCGTGCGGTTTTGCCGCAGTGTGGGGTACGACGGCTTGAGCGACTTCAAACTCAAGTTGGCGGGCAGCGTGAGCGAAGGTGTGCCATTTGTTCACCGCAGCGTAGACGCAGACGACAAAACGGCGGATGTTGTGGTCAAGGTCATTGACAACACGGTGGCGGCATTT
>JANPDQ010000509.1:0-4105 GCA_031431575.1 Polaromonas sp. | reverse complement strand
AGCCCCAAGCCGGGCCTTCAATGGGCCGCAGCAAATTGTCAGCTTTGAGTTTGCCGATGTGGCTCAAGGCGTCTTCAAGTACACGCTGCTTGACGGCAACCTGCGCCCCGATGTGCAGGTGCTGCATTTTGCAGCCGCCGCACGCACCCGTGTGCATCCCGAAGTACGGGCAACCCGGCGTTACGCGCTGGGAAGATTCGCGGTGAATGCCCATCACCATGGCTTTTTCAAACGACGCTTTTTTGCGGTACACGTTGGCCGAGACCACTTCAAACGGCAACGCGCCTTCAATAAAAACCACCTTGCCGTCAGCGCGGTGGGCTATGCCCTGGGCATCCATGTCGAGGGACTCTACGTGCAGCACGTCGGGCAGATATTGGGTAGCAACGGGGGCGGGCTGGGACATGGCTGGCGATTTAAAACACTATAACTTTAGGAGCTGCTTGCGCCCGATTCTATTGGGCTATCGGCAATAAATCTCATACTCAAGGGAGAAAAAAGCCCCAATGAATGGGGCTTTGCTCGTATTGCGCCAATAAGCTGGGCAGCTTACTTTGGCGGCAAGTACCTTGCAGGGTCAACCGGCTTGCCTTGGCGGCGAATTTCAAAATGCAGCTTCACGCGGTCGGCGTCGCTGTTGCCCATTTCCGCGATTTTTTGGCCTTTTTTCACCGACTGGTCTTCTTTGACCAGCAGCGTCTGGTTGTGCGCGTACGCGGTTAAAAACGTGTTGTTGTGCTTCAAAATGATCAAGTTACCGTAGCCACGCAAGCCAGCACCTGAGTAAACCACGCGGCCGTCGGCTGAAGCTATTACCGGGTCACCGGCCTTGCCAGCGATGTCAAAGCCTTTGTTTTTAGCCTCATCAAATCCAGCAATCAAACTGCCCTGGGCTGGCCAAATCCAGGCAATGTCGTCTTCACCCGCCGAAGTTGCTGCCGCGGGCGGCGTTGCAACCGGGGCGGTGGCCACCACAACCGGGCTGCTGGCCGGGGCTGACGCTGGCCGCACCGGGGCGGCAGTAACCGTATTGGCGCTGCCCGTGGTTACCGGCCGCGTGACAACCCCGGCGACATCACTCACCGGCGGCACCACGCGCAGCACCTGGCCAACTTCAATCAGGTTGGGGTTTTCAAGCGTGTTCCAGCGCACGATGTCGCGGAAATTTTGGCCTGTGTCCAGCCCGATGCGTATCAGCGTGTCGCCGGGCTTGACGGTGTAGTAACCCGGTTTGCCAGCGTTTTCATAGCCTGGAAGCAGCTTGGGATCAACAGCCGGTGGCGTTGTGGTTGCAGTGCCAGTGGTGCCTGTAGTGCGCGCCACGCCGGTACCGCGCTCTTCAACTGGCGCATTGTTCAGCGAGCGCGAACTGCAGCCTGCTGCCAGCACTAGGCTGAGACCCAACAGGCAGGCTACGCCAACGCTTCGGGCACGCGTGGTGAAGGCGGTCGATCTGACTTGATCGGTGTTGTGCATTGTTTCCCCTGGAGTCAATATGTATGGGCTCAATGTGTACATGCTTTCTGGCTAATTTATGCCTGATTTTAAAGGTACAAAGTGAACCGCCTCAAGTACGGTCTGCGTGATACCTTGCGCAGTCTTGTCAACCACCACCAGTGCCTGGGTGCCGTTGGCGTTTTGCACCGGCGCGACCAGCCGGCCACCGACTGCCAACTGGTCTAGCCAGGCAGCAGGCAGCGCCTCACCGCCCGCCGCCGCAATGATGGCCGCATACGGCGCGCCTTTGGCATAGCCCAGCATGCCATCGCCAAACAGCAAATGCAAATTGGCCACACGCAGCGGGCGCAAATTCTCGCGCGCTTTGTCGTGCAGGCCGCGCAGCCGCTCCATGCTGTAGACCTCAGTGGCCAGCTGGGCCAACAAAGCAGCCTGGTAGCCGCAACCGGTACCAATTTCCAGTACCCGGCCAAGCTTGCCCATGCGGCCTTCTACCAATAGCTCCAGCATGCGCGCCACCACGTTGGGCTTGCTGATGGTTTGGCCCAGGCCGATTGGCAGGCTGGTGTCTTCATACGCCTGGTTGACCAGCGCGCTGTCTACAAAACGGTGGCGCTCAACGCTGCCCAGCGCGGCCAGTACGCGCTTGTCGCTCAAGCCGCCAGCTTTGAGCTTTTGAACCATTCGCTCGCGCACAGCCAGCGAGTCAAGTCCCACACCTGATGAAATGGGCTGTAACGGCTCATTTTTAAAGCTTTTTAGACCTGTAGCGCTTGTTTCATGGGCGCCAGGAGCTACTTTTTTAATAGCAAATGGTATGCCGCCGGAGCTCTTGAGCTGCACCGGAAAGCCCGGACGGGGCAGGCTGCTGACTGGCTTCATGCGCTGGGCTTTTGCAGCGCGGCGATGGTGTCCATCCAGTGCGGCAGGCCAGAATGGTCGGTCAAGTCAACATGCAGCGGCGTGATGCAAATATGCCCCTGCTTGGCGGCATTGAAGTCTGTGCCCTCGCCTTCGTCTTTGGCTGGCCCAGCACCGCCAATCCAGTACATCGTGTCGCCGCGCGGGCTGGTTTGGGTGATGACTTTTTCAGCTGAATGGCGGCGGCCCAAGCGCACGACTTTTGTGCTTTTGATCTCTGCATCCGGCAGGTTGGGGATGTTCACATTCAACAACCAAGGCGCCAACTTGGGGGCCGCGCCTGCGGTCACCACTTCAAGCATCGGCGCAAGTTGCAGCACCAGTTGCCGCGCCCTTTGCGCCGCTACGTCAATGTGCGCCCAGCCTTTTTCAGTTTGCGAAAACGCAATAGCCGGAATGCCGAACAAAAAGCCTTCCATTGCCGCGCCTACCGTGCCTGAGTAAATGGTGTCGTCACCCATGTTTGCGCCGTTGTTGATGCCAGACACCACCAAATCAGGCCGGTAGCCCAGCAGCCCGGTCAGCGCAATGTGCACGCAGTCAGCAGGCGTGCCATTGATGTAACGAAACCCGTTGGCGGCGGATTGCAAATACATCGGCGTGTGCAGCGTCAGCGCGTTGGATTTGGCGCTGTTGTTTTGCTCTGGCGCCACCACTTCGACCTCAGCGATGTCTTTTAGGGCCTTGTACAGAGCCACAATGCCAGTAGCTTGGTAGCCGTCGTCGTTACAGATCAGGATTTTCATTTTTTCATTTTAGGTCACAGGGGTGACAAATCGCCTTAGTTTGCAACTATTACACCGGGCAAGTTGCCTATGATGAACTTATCATTTTTTGACTGGAGCACCATATGCATGCCTGGCTTTGTACAAACCCTACCGGCGTTGACGCGCTAACGTGGCAGGAACTGCCAACACCCGAGCCAAAAGCGGGCGAAGTGTTACTTGAAATCAAAGCCGCCTCGCTGAATTTCCCCGACCTGCTGATTGTTCAAAACAAATACCAAATGAAACCGCCGCTGCCGTTTGTGCCGGGCTCTGAGTACGCGGGCGTTATTCAGGCAGTGGGCGAAGGCGTCAAACACTTAACGGTGGGCCAGCACGTGGCGTGCTTGTCGGGTACTGGCGGCTTTGCTACCCACACCATAGCGCCCGCCGCACTGTGTATGCCGTTGCCAAGTGGCTTTCCGTTTGTCGATGCAGCAGCGTTCATCATGATTTACGCCACATCGCACCACGCACTCATCGACCGCGCGCAGCTTAAATCCGGCGAGACCGTGCTCGTGCTGGGCGCTGCAGGTGGCGTGGGAACAGCGGCGATTCAAATTGCCAAAGTTGCGGGTGCACGCGTGATTGCGGCCGCATCAACCGACGAGAAATGCGCGCTGTGCAAATCCATTGGCGCAGACGACACGATCAACTACACGACTGAAAACTTGCGCGACCGATTGAAAGAAATCACCGGCGGCAAAGGCCCCGACGTGATTTACGACCCGGTGGGCGGCGATATGACCGAGCCGGCTTTTCGCTCCATTGCCTGGCGTGGCCGCCACCTGGTAGTGGGTTTTGCATCAGGCCCCACGCCATCATTGCCGCTGAATTTGCCGCTGCTAAAAGGCGCGTCTATCGTTGGCGTGTTTTGGGGCGGCTACGCCAAGGCCGAGCCCAAAGCCAACGCCGCCATGATGGCCGAGCTGGCCACTTGGTACGCGCAAGGCAAGATCAAA
>JANPDQ010000508.1:0-4384 GCA_031431575.1 Polaromonas sp. | reverse complement strand
GCGGCCACGCCAAACAAACCGATCGCAATGGCTACTCCTTGCAGCCAGTACGTTACGGCAAAGCTGCGGTCAAAAATCTTGAGCGAAATGGCGCGTATTTGCGCGGTTGATGCGAACTCAATCAGCGCGCCCGCACCGGCTTGCCTGTCAGCGGCAGCGCGCACTGCGGCTTCAACATCGCCAGTTTTTGCACCGGGCTTGAGCCACAGCGCGACATCGCTGATGCGGGTGTCGCCCGTCAGGCGCACGAAGTCCACGGTGTCAATGGCCACCGCGCCAAATTGGCGGGAATAATCGCGCCAGACGCCCGCCACGAAGAACTGTGGGTCTGCGCCCTTCGCAGATGATGACTTATTTGCTACTAAATCAGGAGCTGCTTGCGCCTGTATTTGCTGCGCTACAGCACTAAAAGGCTTGGAAAATGGCACAAATACGGCTCCAGGCCGTGCACCGTACAAGTCCACCATTGCCTCACTGACGTAGATGCCGATTTGCCCTTTTGGCACAGGCAGCACGTCACCGACCATCGGGAAGGTTTTGGCCGCATCGCCAATGTCGCGCGCAATCAGCGCCACTGCCGGGGCTTTGGCATCCAGCACAACTTGCGTCGTACGCAGCGTGCCGATGCGTGCAATCCCCGGCACAGCAGTAATGGCGGCGACAAAGTCAGGCGTCAAATACACGGCTTCACCAGCGCCGCCGCCAGTCGATGCGGATGCCGTACGCGCATACAGGTCTGCCGGCAAAATCACGTCCAGCCACTGCGTAACCGACGTGCGAAAGCTTGCCACCATCACCGTGAGCGCCACCGCCAAGCTGAGTGACGCCACCACGCCGCTGACCGCTACTGCAGCGCTCTCGCGCACACGGCGGGCACGCTCTACCGCCAGCATCGGCAGCAGCGCATTGGCAACATACGGGCTGAGCGCGTCGTACAGTAGCGCAATCAAATACGGCAGCGCGGTGATGCCGCCCAACAGCAGCAGCGCAACAGACGCATACGCTGCAAGTGGAATGCCGGCTATGGGCGGTGAATACGCCAGTACAGCGCCCGATGCAATCAACATGAAACTGAGCCAGTGGCTTTTGCCTTGCGTTGCTGCAGCGCCCAAGCCTTTGAGGGTTTGCGCAGGCGCCAGCTTTTGTGCTGCGCGCGCTGGCCACCAGCCACCTACGCACGCAGCAGCCACGCCCAATGCGCCGTAGGCCGCTGCAGCGCCGAAGCCAAATTGCAGTGGCGGTGCCACGCCCGCAAAATAGCCACCGCCCAAGTCGCCGCCCAGTACCCGCAACGCCAGTGCGGCCAACGCCGTGCCCAGCGCAAGGCCAAGTGCGCTGCCCACCACGCCCAGCACGGCTGATTCGGCCATCACCAGCGTCAATCGCTCGCGCCCGGTCAAGCCCAGTACGCCCAGCAGCGCAAACTGCTGCGCGCGTTTGGCAACGCTCAGCGACAGCACTGAAAAAACCAAAAACGCACCTGTGAAAAGCGCAACCAATGCCAGCACCGTCAGGTTCACCCGGTAAGCACGCGACAGGTTGCTAACCCGCTCCGCCGCATCGCCTGGCTCGGCGGCGGTGATGTCTGGTGGCAATTTCATGGCCGCGACCAAAGCCGTGCGGTCAGCGCCAGGTGCCAAGCGCAAATCGATGCGTGATAACTGCCCGCGCTTGTCAAAAAGCTCTTGCGCGGCAGCAATGTCCATCACCGCCAGTGCCGCGCCGCCTGCTGCTACGCTGCCTGCTGCGGTGACGCTGATCAATTGCAAACCGCTTTGCAGTTTGAAGCCGGTGCCCGAGTCAATGCCCAGCGCGGTGCGGGCCGCGGGATTTAAAAAAACCGTACCGGGTGTAAACAGCGCAAAGCGGTTGCCACTATTGAGTTTTTCAGGCACCGGCATCAGGCTGGGTGCGATTTGCGCCACCACCAATGCATCGACACCGACGATGCGCAGCGCAACGCGCTTGCCAGTTGCCGTGATGGCGAAGCTGCTCAATTCAAGCACCGGGCTAGCGACTAACACGCCAGCATGGTTGGCCACGCGTTCAAACACAGCTTCATCAAAACTGCTGCGCACCGCCCGCAGTTCAAGATCACTCTGGCCATTGATGGCGCGGGTGGCGCTTGAGAATTCACTCAGCGCCGATGCGTTGATCAAATGCGTTGAAAACGCCAGCGCCACGCCCAGCATCACGGCCACCGCTGCAGCAGCGTTGCGCCACGGGTGGTGCAGCAGCTCACGCCACGAGAGCTGGCGCAGCAGCTTTCCGAGCAGCCCGCCAGGTTTTATCGATTGCTTAGTGATTGACGCCATCACGAATGCCATCGCTGCTCAAATGCAGCACCCGGTCGGCCCGCGCTGCTGCGGCTTCAGAGTGGGTGACCAGCACCAGCGCTGCGCCGTGCTGGCGGGTTTGCGCCACCAGCGCGTCCAGCACCTTGGCTGCGGTGGTGGGGTCCAGGTTGCCAGTGGGCTCGTCGGCCAGCAGCAGGGAAGGGCGGTGAATCAGCGCGCGCGCAATTGCCACGCGCTGCAGTTGCCCACCGCTGAGCTGCTGCGGCAGCCGCGCACCCAGCCCTTCAAGACCCACTGCGGCCAGCATGTTTGTCACCGCAACGGAATTATTTTTGCCCAGCAGCATCAACGGCAAGCCAACGTTTTGCGCTACGTCCAGATGCGGCAACACGTGAAACGCCTGGAACACAAAACCCACGTGCTGCCTGCGCAGCAGCGCGCGTGCGTCGTCGCTCAAAGTGCCGAGGTCTATGCCGCTCAAAGCAACGCTGCCGTCGTCCCAGCTGTCGAGGCCCGCCATGCAATTGAGCAGAGTCGATTTGCCCACGCCTGATTCGCCCACGATGGCTACAAACTCGCCCGGCGCAACGCTGAGGGTGACATTTGAGAACACTGCGGTGTTGCCGTAGCGCTTGCTTAATTTTTTGATGTCTAAAGTCATCCCACTTTGCCTTTGACCAGCTTAAGTACTTGTTCAATCGCGTCAGGCGCATCGCAAGGCACCACGCTGCGCTCCGGCATGGAGCGCAGCCAGGTAATTTGCCGCTTGGCCAATTGGCGGGTCGCAAAAATGCCCTTGTCGCGCAGCTCGACCATGGGCGACAAGCCGCGCAGCACGTCCAGCGCCTGGCGGTAACCCACGCAGCGCATTGACGGTAAATCGGCGTGCAAGTCGCCCCTTGCGTACAGCGCCTTGACTTCCTCCATCAACCCGGCAGCCAGCATCGCGTCAAAGCGCTGGGCAATGCGCTCGTGTAGCCAGCTCCTGGCATCAGGTTCCAGACTAATCAGGGCTGTAGCGCTAATTTTATGGGCGCAAGAAGCTATGTTTTTAGTAGTATCTTGACTGTGAAAGTACGACATCGGCTGGCCTGAAATCTTGTATATCTCTAGCGCGCGTGCGATGCGCTGCGAGTCGTTGGGTGCAAGGCGTGCGGCAGTTACAGCATCGCTAAGGGCCAGCTCGGCATGCAGCGCTGGCCAGCCTTTTTGCGCAGCTTGGCTGGCTATGTCTTCACGCACTGCTGCGTCGGCCTTGGGCATGTCGTTGAGCCCATCAAACAGCGCTTTGAAGTACAGCATGGTGCCGCCGACCAGCAGTGGTAGTTTGCCGCGCGCCGTGATGTCTACTATCAAACGTTCAGCATCTTGTACAAATTCAGCCGCGCTGTAGGCGTTGAGCGGGTCCCGAATATTGATCAGGTGGTGCGGCGCGGCCAACAGTTCCGCAGCATTCGGTTTAGCGGTGCCAATGTCCATGCCTCGGTAAACGAGGGCTGAATCAACGCTGATGATTTCAATATCATGCTGCGCTGCAATTGCCAATGCGGCTGCGGTTTTGCCAGCGGCGGTTGGCCCTGCAAGGCAAATGACACGCGTTGGCGTGGGCGCATTCATGGTTTGACCACGGCAGCAGCGATGGGCAAATCCCGCTGCCCACCAAATTGGCGCACCAGCGTCCAGGCCACCAATGCAATAGCGATGCTCCAAAACCAGACGCCGTACGCCAGCGGCCTGACGGTGCCGTCCATGTGCGTGCCCAAATACGCGCCAATTGCAAACGCCACCAGCATCATCACAAAGCCATTCAAAGCCGACGCCGCACCGGCAGACTTGGGAAACGGCCCAATCGCGCCGCTTTGGCTGCACGGCTGGTGGATGCCGTGGCCAATCATGAACAGAACCTGCGGCACCATGATGGCCCACACATTGACAACGCCAAGATATGCCAGAACCCCCATGCCGGTACCACCGGCCAGCGAAAAAACCGCAGCCAGCGCAACAGACTTTTGCACCCCGAACCGAAGCAACCAGCGGCGGCACAAAAAGGTGCCGAAAATATAAAAAAGCGAGTTGACAAACATCAA
>JANPDQ010000507.1:0-2478 GCA_031431575.1 Polaromonas sp. | reverse complement strand
GGGTAGCAGCCAGCATGCGCACATTCATGTGCACGGTTGGCACGTACGGGTTGCGCGGGTGAAACACCAGCGACACACCCATTGCCTCAAACGGTGCGCCGACCAGTTCAGGCCGATGCTGCGTGGCCGAAGGCGGCAGCTTGGGCCCGCGCACATGGGAAAAGCCGCAGCCTGCACGCTCAAATACCTTGCCGCCTTCAAGGATTTTTGTGATGCCGTTGCCCTGCAGTTGCTCACCTGGCGCTTTCTCCCATTGGTCTGCTACAAAAGCGTGGCCATCTAAAGCTGCTACCGCGCCAGTAATTCTCTCTTGCAGGCCAAGTAAAAAGCTGCGTACTTCCGGCAACGCCACGGCTTGGTTGTCAAGAATGGTCGTCATTTAATTGCCCTGTAGCCAATGTCATTGCGCATTTGTGCGCCCGCAAAAGTAATGTCTTGCGCAAGCTCGTAGGCGCGCTGCTGTGCCGCTTTTACCGTACTGCCCAGTGCGGTCACGCACAGCACCCGCCCGCCCGATGTCACTGTGCCAGAGCCTTCAGCAGCCGTGCCGGCATGGAACACCATCGTGTCTTCAGTCGCTTTTGGCAGGTTTGAGATCACATCGCCCTTGCGGGGGTTGAGCGGGTAGCCATGCGCGGCGATGACCACGCCCAGCGCGGGTCGGCGGTCCCAGTCCAGCTCAATTTTGTCAAGCCCGCCCGAAGTTGCAGCCAGCATCACGTCCACCAAGTCAGTTTTCAGCCGCATCATGATGGGCTGCGTTTCTGGGTCGCCCATCCGGCAATTGAACTCCAGCGTCTTGGGCTTGCCTTGCGCGTCGATCATCAGGCCTGCATACAAAAACCCGGTGAAAGGAATACCATCTTTTTCCATGCCCTTGATGGTTGGCAGGATGATTTCGCGCATGGCACGCGCATGTACGTCTGGCGTAACCACGGGTGCGGGTGAATACGCGCCCATGCCGCCCGTGTTGGGGCCGTTGTCGCCATCCAGCAGCCGTTTATGGTCCTGGCTGGTGGCCATGGCAGCTACGTTTTTGCCATCGCACATCACGATGAAGCTGGCTTCTTCGCCTTGCAAGAACTCTTCAATGACCACACGCGCCCCGCCTTCGTTGTGCGTCACGCCCAGCGGGTTAAAGCTGGGGTCCGGGGCGAGCATGAACTCAATCGCCTCATGCGCCTCATGCAGCGTCATTGCCACCACCACGCCTTTGCCAGCCGCCAGGCCATCGGCCTTGACCACAATCGGCGCGCCTTTTTCGTCAACATACGCGTGCGCGGCAATAGCATCGGTAAAGGTTTCATACTCAGCTGTCGGAATGCCGTGGCGCTTCATGAAGGCTTTTGAAAACGCTTTGGAGCTTTCAAGCTGCGCAGCCGCTTTGGTCGGGCCGAACACCTTCAGGCCATGGGCACGAAATTCATCGACGATGCCAGCAGCCAGTGGCTGCTCTGGCCCCACCACGGTAAGCGCTATCTTCTCAGTAGCTGCCCACGCCCGTAATTCAACAATGTCAGTGATATTTATGTTCTGAAGACGCTTGTCCAGCGCCGTACCGCCGTTGCCCGGCGCAACGTACACGGCCTGCACTTTGGGCGACTGGGCCAGCTTCCAGGCCAGCGCATGTTCACGGCCACCGCCGCCTATGACTAAAACTTTCATTCTGCTCTACTCTGTTAGGGCCGCGTTGTGAAACACGTCCTGTGTATCGTCCAAATCTTCCAGCACGTCTAGCAGCTTTTGCATGCGTACTGCCTCCGCGCCAGCCATCTCAATGGCGTTGTCAGCCCGCATCGTGACTTCGGCAATCTCAGCGGTTAAACCGGCAGCCGCAAGCGCGTTTTTAACGGTTTCAAATTCGGTGTACGGCGTCAGCACTTCAATGGCGCCGTCTTCATGGGTAATCACATCGTCGGCACCTGCCTCCAGCGCAATTTCCATCACCTTGTCTTCGCTGGTGCCCGGCGCAAAAATCAATTGCCCGCAGTGCTTGAACTGAAACGCCACTGAGCCCTCAGTGCCCATGTTGCCGCCGTGTTTTGAAAACGCGTGGCGCACCTCAGCTACTGTGCGGGTTTTGTTGTCGGTCATGCAGTCAATGATGATGGCCGCGCCGCCAATGCCGTAGCCCTCATAACGCACTTCTTCATACTGCACGCCTTCCAGGCTGCCGGTGGCTTTGGCAATGCCGTATTTGACGTTTTCAAGCGGCATATTGGCGGCTTTGCCTTTTTCAATGGCCAGCCGTAGGCGCGGGTTGGTTGCTGCGTCGCCCCCACCCAGGCGGGCGGCCACCATGATCTCGCGCATCACCCGGGTCCAGATGCGCTGGCGTTTTTCGTCCTGCCTGCCCTTACGGTGCTGAATATTCGCCCATTTACTGTGACCTGCCACGGTGATCCTTGAAATAATGATGATGTGTAGCTTGAATTTTGCTTTACGCTACAAATGCCGATTGTTTTACATTTTACTTTT
>JANPDQ010000506.1:0-2843 GCA_031431575.1 Polaromonas sp. | reverse complement strand
CTTTTCTTGGGCCTGGTACTTCAACACGGCCAAAGCCTGCAAACTCTACGATTTTGAGCAGCGCTGCTGGACAGATTTTGCCGGGCAGCGGACAAGCTGGGCTTGATCCGGTCCAAAGTGCTTGATTTCGGCTTTTTTAGCATTAAATATGCCTCTAGCCAACTAAACACAGGCGCAGGCAGCTCCTAATATCAGAGCATCTACACAGCGGCCATCACGCACCAGTAAGTCCAGGCTTACGACGCCAGCAGGGCTTTCAAAAACACGAGCCAACCTGGTGCGCGCCCTGACGGGCAACGAGTGTGACGCTTTCATGACCATCTGTAGACAGACTGGCCTCTCTAGAATTCGGGTTTACCCGATGCTAGCCTGTGTATTGAGCGCTTCTGCTCGACTCTTGAAAGGTCTTTATGACAACCTCTTCTATCAAAAAATCGACTTTGAATTTTTTGACGCTGCTGCCATTGGCGTTTGCGCTGACAGCTGCCAGCATAGCGGTTCAGGCCCAAACGCTTCAGCTCAATGGTTCCGGCATTCGGCACCAAGCCGCAAGCCCGCTGTACAGCGCAGGGCTGTATCTGGACCAAAAACGCACCACGACTGAAGAGGTCATGGGCAGCCAGGGTGCCAAGCAGTTGCGTGTTGTCATGTTGCGTGATGTCAGTGCTGCCGAAATGGGTGATTTGCTGGCCAGCGGCATCGTAGCAAACGCCAGTGATGACGAGTTGCGCAAATTGATTCCAACGCTGTTTAGCATTGGCAAAATGTTGGGCGAACAAAAAAAGCTGGTGGCCGGCGACAGCTTTCAGATTGAATCGCAACCCGCCGCCGCAACCACCATCACCATTGATGCGAAAGCGCAGGGCCGAAGTGTCAAGCATGTGTTTGCGCAGCCCGATTTGTTCGGCACCTTGCTGCGCATTTGGCTGGGCAACCAACCGGCTGACGCTGGCCTGAAAACCGCTTTGCTCGGCAAGGCAGGTTGAAACCGCTCCAAAACTAGCTTGTAGTCGCCTAAGGGGGAAGCCTGGCAGCACGGGGGCCGGGCCCCAACCCTCCCCTAGCTTGAGTCCGCGACGTGCTCGTCACGGTTGACATCAACTACTTTGGGCCGGGCTATGGCGAACGTTTTAAGGGTGTCACCGTTTGTTGGCCCCGGCAATTGGCTGAATTTTTTTGATTTGGTTTGACGGGCGGACTGAAGAGGAAAAAGAATGGAACTCTGACCCCGACTGCAAATCCAGCTGTTTGACCCTGATTGTTTCAGGGGCGACTAATTAAGTCAGTCGGAGATCGATCTGCACATCAATCAACGGATCAGATTGCCGCGTGAGCCGACGATGACCAGATCCGTGTAGCGAGAGCCGTTGTGATTGGTGCCGGTGTATGTGATGTCAAAACCACCGAGATCGATTTTCTTGGACTCTAAAGCGAGTGCAATTTTTTCACCTGTTGCATCTTTGCCAGCGCTCATCAGTGCATTTGTGAGTATCCGCGCAGCAATGTAGCCTTCAAGACTGTTATGTGAAGCACTGGAATCCTTGGTTTTTTTCATTGCCGCTAAATAGTCGCTCACGATGGGGGTTGTTCCGTTGAACGGATAAGGCATGACTTGTGAGATTGTCATGCCGGGGGCGGAGTTGCCAAGGGCTTCCACCACCGCGCGACTGCCGAGCAAAGAAATGGTGTACCAAGGAGTGTTTGGACGCTCTTTGCGATAGGCTCGCACCACCTCTACGCCATTAATGCTTGGGCTGGCATACAGCGACACAATGGCTGTTGCATCAGCGCTTAGCAAGGCTTTTGTCCCTTTGATGGCCTCTTCCGGCGAATCACCAACAGAGACGGGAGTCACCTCAAGGCCGCGCGCTTTAGCCAATTGCAAAAAGCCGGCAACTGCGCCTTTGCCAAAAACGTTGTCGGAATGAACCACTGCGACTTTTTTCTGACCAATGATGGACAGTTGCTCAGCAATTCGTGCCAGCTCTGTGCCATAGCTTGCACGCAGATGAAAGACATACGGATTGTGCGCGGCTCGGAGTTGGTCTGCGCCAGTCACTGGCGCCAAAATAGGGACCTTGTTTTCACTCGCCAAGGGCATCAGCGCTGCAGTCACGACGGTACCACCCGTTGCCAGCATAGCCACGGCCCCCAAATCACTGACCAGTTGCTTGAAATTGGCTTTGGCCTTTTCGGGATCGGCTTGGTCTTCCAATGCAACAAAGCGCAATGGCCGGCCTTTGACACCACCTTTTGCATTGATCTCGTCGAAATGGGCCTGAATGCCTCGGTTGACATCTATATTTGCAAAAGACAATTGGCCGGTTAGTGCAGCTGTTTGACCAATGATGATTGGCTTGACAGCTTGCGCCCAGATTGGCACAGCTGCCGCTGATGCAAGTATTGCTAAAGCGCATGCAGTCAATGTTCGGCGATGGAAAGTGATCATGGGTGTTCCTTTGAAGAGCTTGAAATTTAACGCCCTCTCAATTAGCGCAACAAAGGGTTTGTCCTTTTTTTGTCACGTGCGAGACGGAGCCACTTTGAGGACCGCGCCGGCATATTGACAGCGCTTTGGCTACGAAGAGCACCGTCTCATCAGCTACGCAATGCTGGATGGCCGATGGGTTGTGTTGGTTTGGACGCCGCGCGATACGGCTCGCCGCATCATTTCTATGAGCTATGCACATGAACGTTGCTGGGGGCCAGACCCCAATTGTTTTGCTTGGCGAGAGATAGAAAGTCTGGATGCTGACGGCCAAATGCTATATATTTAGGAGCTGTTTACGCCCGTATTTATTGGAAGTAAAGCACTTTCGGCGGGTGAAAATGGCCTGAGAAAG
>JANPDQ010000505.1:0-8803 GCA_031431575.1 Polaromonas sp. | reverse complement strand
AACCATGCGTTCGGCTGCGTGAACCACAGCGCAAGCGTCCAGTTGTCTAGCACGGCGGTAAGTTCGTGCACTACACGGCGCGCCTCTTGCTTGATGGACAGGTCTTCAGAATTGAACTGAAACATGGGTATCCAGAAGTCGTTTTGCCACTCAAAGCTAAAAATGTCGCGCGACACGATACTCTTGGCCACGCTGACGAAGTTGCCCCTTTGCCTTTGCTCCAGCAGCAACGCGAAATCATCGGCTCGGGAGGTGCCGCCTGAAGTTTGGTAGGCGCCAATCATGGCATCAAAACTGTAGCTATCAACGGGGCTCGTCATGGCACACCGGGGTTGCTTCTGTAAAGCTTGCATGCTGCCTACACTGGTGGCTGCATGGGGGGTTGACTACTGTGGTGGCCAGCGCGTTCCGTAGTTAGCGCTGAATGCAACTGCTTCATTGCTTGTATGCATTCCAGAACGACCGTTTCTGTCACCACGCATCGCTCGCGCAGCTCAGAGTCCGAGAAATTGAGCCCCGCGTCTTTGACACAGCCTTCAAGTCGCCCCTGAATCGCCAAAAACATCATGTCCCAATCTTTTGGATCAATGCAGCCACAGCCGCTGCACGCCACCGCGTCAGGGCCAGGATTTGGTTCGGGATCAGGTTCGGGTGCGGGTATGGGGCGGTGTATCAACTGTGCGGATGAATGGCTGCGAAACAAATCCATTGCCGCGGGCCCACTACGCGTTTGGTCAGTCAACGGCGGCAAGGCTGGGCTGCTCATGGAAATACTCCTTGGTAACGGCCTGAACGCATCAGGCTTAGAGTGATTAAAGAGCCTGCAGCAACCGTGGTCTGTGCGATAACGCACACAGCGGACACTGTCACAGTTTATTACCGGGGTACAAAAGACAACTATTTAGCTATAAATTTAGTAGCTGCTTGCGACTATATTTATTGGGCTATAGGCATAAAAGGCTTTAAAAAGCTTGAAAAACTGTCGTTTTAGCCCTCTTTTGGCTCCAAAAAAGGTGTCAGCGCTTCACAACAGCTGCCCTACAACAACGCGGCATAACTTTTTTGGTCGGCCGCATAGCAGCCGCAGGCAGCATGCTCGAGCCCTTGACGGTCAATGACCGTGAGCTGGCCGCGCCGGTATTGAATCAGGCCAGCTTTTTGCAGCGCACCGGCAGCGGCGGTAATGCCTACTCGGCGCACCCCCAGCATGTAGGCTAAAAACTCTTGCGTTACGGTAAAGGTGCTGGCCGCCGAACGGTCTTGGCTCATCAGCAGCCAGCGCGCCAGCCGCGGGCCGATCTGGTGAAAGCGTACGCAAGCGATTGATTCCGCAAGCTGCGCCATCAGCACGTACACATACCGGTTAAGCGCGGTTTGCAAGGGGGTGTTGCGAGCCAACTCCGATTTGAAGCTTCGCGCTGTCATGCGCCAGCTTGTGCCTGCGCCTTGCACCAGCCCGTACAGCGGCGCAGTGGACACCCCCAGCGCAAGCTGCGCGCCGAGCATGCCCTCACGGCCCACCATGCCGACTTCAACGCCGGGACTTCCGTTAATCTGGGAGATCAGCGAAATAAAACCGCTGGTCGGGAAATACACGTGGCTCATTGGCTTGCCGGGCTCGCACAGTACGTCTTCCAGGTTCAACTCAAAAGGCTCGCACAGGGCAAGCACACGCAGCCTGTCTTTTCGCGGTAGCAACTCAATGAGGTGGTTAACGTTGGGTTGCTGGGGAGGCGTTTTTGTCTTGAGGGCGGGGGAGGTTGGCAAAATAGCAGTCCGGTGTTCAGCAAACTTTTGCGTCGGCTGGAGTTTGCAGTTGATGGGCCCGCTGCTGTTCTGTGCAGAATTTCCCGGTAAAAACATTTTGCGCCGGCAAAAGGCCTATTGCCCATTCGACGGTACGATTGGCTGCAATGTCCTACATTTTTGCACTTAAGATTTATGACTCTAGTGCAAAATATTCAATAAATATGGGCGCAAGCAGCTCTTATTTTAGTAGCAGACGCTCTGGCCTGCATCGCCCGCGTCGCCTAAGTTGCCGTAGCTACTGGCAGTAACCGGTCATATTCTTTTTTTACTACCCCGTAGCACTCGCAGGTGCGCGCCTCCAACCCGGGGCGATTCAAAATACTGATGCGCCCGCGCGTGTAGCGGATCAACCCGGCTTGCTGCAGTTTCAGTGCGCCATCGGTCACGCCCTCGCGCCGCACGCCCAGCATGTTGGCAATCAGCTCTTGGGTCATGACCAGCTCGTTGCCTTGCAGACGGTCAAGACTGAGCAGCAACCAGCGGCAAAGCTGCTGGTCTAGCGTGTGGTGGCGGTTGCACACTGCCGTTTGCGCCATTTGCGTGAGCAGCGCCTGCGTGTAGCGCAGCAGCAAGTGCAGCACCGGCCCGGCGCGGTAAAACTCGGTTTTCATGGTTTGTGCGTCAAGCCTGTAGCCCACACCGGCGCTTTGCACCACTGCCCGGCTGGGTGTCGATTCGCCGCCCATGAACAGCGACACGCCCACCATGCCCTCATACCCCACTACTGCAATTTCAGCTGAGGAGCCGTTTTCAAGCACGTATAAAAGCGAGACGATGGCATCGCCAGGAAAGTAAACGTGGGTGAGCGTTTTGCCAGACTCATACAAGACGTGGCCGAGTGGCATCTCAACTTTTTCAAGCTGGGGCAACCAGCGCTTTGCCTCTGCGTCAGGCAGAGCCGCCAGCAGGCCGTTGGCCATCGGGCCACGCGAATCGGGCTGGGCAGACGGCTTTACTTTGCTTTTTTTACTAGTGGAGACCGGCACATGACACCCTGAGAAACCTTGCTGATTGCTCGAACGATACGCCGAACCCTGTAAAGCCGAAAGTCTACACAGTGTTGGGGTTTTTATATGTGCGCTGCCGCACATAAAGCCAATTAATCGACCAGTTTGACACCTGCGCGGCCCGCCGAGCGCCAAGGCTTCACACAAACGACGTTTGCCGCCGCCGCAATACGGTACATTGCAGTTATGTTTGAAGTGTTGGTTTACGTATATGAAAACTACTGGCAAGGCGATGCCTGTCCCGCGCCGCCGCAATTGGGTCGAAAGCTCACTGCAGCTGGCTTTGAGCCAGACGAAATTGAAGCGGCGCTCGTCTGGCTGGACGGCTTGAACACCGCAGCGCAAAGCACACAAATTTATTTGCCCGAAGTTGACACCAGCAAAACGATAGCCGACAGAGCGCCGCTCACCCCTTCGCCCGATAGCTTGCGGGTTTATTCAACGGCAGAGCAAGACCATTTGGGCGCGAGCGCTTTGGGGTTTGTGAGTTTTCTCGAAACTTCGGGCGTGCTTGCGCCGCAAATGCGTGAAATCGTCATCGACAGAGCGATGGTATCGCCCGGTAGCCCACTGGAGCTGGACGACCTGAAGATCATTGTGCTGATGGTGTATTGGAGCTTTGGGCAAGAGCCGGATGCTTTGATACTCGATGAGTTGTGCGATGACCCGAACCGCGTCGGGCATTGACTAAGCCGAGCCCGTAGGCTTCAAACCCGTTAATCCAGCAGCCGCTCCGGATTTGCTTCAAGCTTGACCAGCGCGTCGCGGGTGGCGCGCACTGTCAGCGCTTCTTCTTCTGTAGGCACCAGCAAACCGGCCTGCAAATAGGCGGCCAAACGGCGTGCCTGAATCAAATAATTGCGGCCCTCGCTCGACGCAAACAAATGCAGTTGCTTGCGGTCACTTCGCCAGGCGAACTGCACCTGCACAACTCGTCCGTTGTGGTCCAGGCTGAACCACGCGCCCAACTGCAGCTCGTTGGCCCAGGCACGCATGGCATCAGACGGTTGGCTGCCGCCGTCGGTAATGACGTCAATATCAGTGATGTCCATACCCAGCATCATCACGAGCGCATCGGTGTCCAGCGGCAAATCGCCAATGTCTTCATCAGACAAGTAATCTTCAAGGTTCGTCAGGCGCTTGGCCATCAGCTCGATGCGCTCCGGCGCAATCGCGCTGTTTTTGCTCATGAAGGCATCTGCAAGTGTGTCGCTGATGACTTTAATGTGCTCGTCCTGCCGTGCGGCATCCATTCCAAGCATGGTCATACCGCTGCGCAGCAATTGCAGCAGCTTGGGTAAATCGGCGATGACTTTGGCGCGGTCAGCGCGGTCTGGCTTGGCGCTGGACGCCCACACCAAATCAGCCGCTGCCGCTTTCAGGACCAGCGTTTCCGGGTGCTGTGGGCCGCTTCGCATGGCAGCTATGGCCAGCGCCTCCGCCCACACCTTGAACAGAAATTCGCGGATTTCGTCGCGCACGGGGATGTCTTTGAGCATGTTGCGCATTTCAATGGTGAATTGAATCGCCATCGTTTCTTTTTGCTCCATCTGCTGGGCCACCGACACCGCACGCGCAGCGTTGCCGTTCTCGCTCAAAAACCTGGACAAAAACTTTTGAAACTCGTCATACACCAGCTGAAACACGCGACGGCCGGTTTCTGGGTATTGCTCAATCACCTGCACCACGCGCTTGACTTCAACTTCCAGTGCACCGCCCGAAACATCGGCATTAAAACCAAGAACGCACGAGCCCATGCGGTCAATCAACTGGCGTGCCGGGTGCTCAAGTGATCCGAAGAACTCTGGCTCAGCCAGCGCCAGCCGCAGTACCGGCATTTGCAAGCGGGCAAACCACACGCGTATGCCCGCCGGAATGCGGTCTTCAGCCAAAATGGCCTGGAACATCAACGCCACTATTTCAATAGTGGCTTTTTCGCTTTGCGTAGTGGCGGCTTTTTTAAGCTCGGTAGTGCGCTTGCGCATGGCAGTTGCAGCCTGCTCCACATGCACCGTGCCATAAAACTGCCCAGGCTCGTCCATTTGCACCGTATTGCTGCCGCCCGTAGAAAACCCTGCTCCACCATTGCCGGCCAGTGCTCGCGCAAGTTGCGGCGACGGTGGGCTGGCGCGAGTGTCGTCAAAACCAGCAACGTGGTTGCTTATCAGGCGCTTCAAGGTGCCCATAACGCCCTGCGCACGCATGCGGGCACGCGCCAAAGGCGTGGTGCCAGTCTGCATCCGGGTTTCGTCCTGCGGGCCGCCGCCCTGGGATGGCCTCGCAAAACCAGGCTGCCGCCCAAAACCTGCACCAGTGTTGGAGTTTGCGTTATTGGCGGGAACTGCACCACCGCCATTAACAGGGCGAATCAGACTGCCCCCCGGCGCACTTGCGCCATTGCGCCCGCCCGCCGGGCCCCCGGCCCCGTACGAGGCGTTTCCGCTTTGATTTGCCCCGCTGCCATACCCAATGCCAGTGCCATTGCCATTGCCCGTGCCATGGCGGCTTCCGTTTCCGTTTCCGTTGCCCGCAACGTTACCGCCAAGACGAGCCGAACTTGAAGCTGCCGCTGGTCGCATCGCCGAACCAGTGGAGCCAGTTGAGCCGCCTGAAAACTGCCCAGCAGAGCCAGGACTGTTTTGACGCGAAGCAGCAGACGAATTACCCACCTCGCCTTTTGCAGACACCGCCGACGGCGTGCGCTTGACGAGCGGCCGCAAATCAATTTCAGCCATCACGCCGTTTTGCACCAAAAACTCATTGGCGGCGTGATATGCCACCAGCAATTGCTCGGCCAAACGGCTTTGCGCCACGTCTTGCACCAACGTCCAAGTGGCGCGTGGGAGTTTTACAGCGACCCACCGCTCAATCAGCAGGCGCGCAAGCACCTCAGGCCGAAGAATATCGTTTTTCGGCAGCTCTGAAATTTGCTCCAGATTTTGCACGCGCAGCCGTAAATCGTTGAGCTCCCAGCTTGCAAAATCAAGCAACCGCAGGGCGAGTCTGGACGCAATGATCTGGTCGTCCATCACGTCGTTGTCCATCAACTCAAACTTGGTGGACTCAAACCCTGCCAGGGGCGAGCCTGCGCTGACATTGGCAGGCAAAGGCGCTTGCCATGCACGGGTCACTGCTGCCAGCCAAATTGCACTACCCGATTGAAAAGCAAGCCAGGCATCGCGCCGATCCTGCATTTCTTTGGCAGTACCCGTTGTGTTGACCAGCTCCAGCAGACGTGCCTGCATGGCCTTGGTCAGATCGGGCAGTACTTGACACGCGCGGTCCGTAAAAAGAACGCGCGCCTGTAATGCAAGCCGACTGTGGTCTACGGAACTGAGGGGCACAGTCGCTTTATACGTGATTTTTGGGCTTAAACCGTAGCACCTGCGTTCGGATCGTTAGGGTCTTCGTCTTTTTTGGCCGACACCTTCACCAAATCCTCACGCTTGATGCCAAGCCACATGGCAATGGCTGCTGCAACAAAAACTGACGAGTAAATACCAAACAAAATGCCGATGGTGAGGGCCAGTGCAAAGTAAAACAGGGTGGGCCCGCCAAACAGCAACATGGACAGCACCATGACTTCGGTAGAGCCGTGGGTGATGATGGTTCGGCTGATAGTGGAGGTGATTGCGTTGTCAATAATTTCGGTCGTTGACATCTTGCGGTACCGCCGGAAGTTCTCACGAATCCGGTCAAAAATCACAACCGATTCATTGACCGAATAACCCAGCACGGCCAGCACCGCAGCTAGAACTGACAGTGAAAACTCCCACTGAAAATAGGCAAAAAAGCCCAAAATAATCACGATATCGTGCAGGTTGGCAATAATCGCCGCTACCGCGTACTTCCACTCAAACCGGAAAGCCAGGTAAATCATGATGCCGACGATCACCATTGCAAGTGCTTTCAAGCCGTCCTGCGCGAGCTCTTCACCGACTGAAGGGCCAACGAATTCAGTGCGCCGCAATTGAACAGCAGGGTCGCCCGCCTTGAGCGCACCCATCACCTTGTCGCTTTGCTGGGCAGTACTGACGCCTTTTTGCGCGGGCAAACGAATCATTACGTCGCGTGCCGTGCCAAAGTTTTGCACCTGCACATCGGTAAAGCCGAGCGAAGCCACTGTAGTGCGGATTTTCTCGACTTCAGCAGGCTGCGAGTAGCTGACCTCCATCACGGTGCCGCCGGTAAATTCAACCGACAAATGCAGCCCGCGCGAGAACAAAAAGAACACCGCCAACGCAAACGTGATGAACGACACTGCGTTAAAAATGATGGCATGCCGCATGAACGGAATGTCTTTTTTAATCTTGAAAAATTCCATGACGTCTATCCGATTTTCTTATTGTTGAGGGCAACCACTACGGCACCAGCGCAGCATCTTTTGCTGCAACCGGGTCGGGCCGCCAAACCGTGCCAATCGACACGGACTTGAGTTTTTTCTGCCGCCCATAGACCAGGTTGACCAGGCCACGCGAGAAGAATACTGCGGAAAACATGCTGGTCAAAATGCCAATGCAGTGCACCACCGCAAACCCACGCACCGGGCCAGAGCCAAATGCCAACAGCGCAAAGCCGGCAATCAAGGTGGTGATGTTGGAGTCCAAAATAGTCGCCCAAGCACGCTCGTAACCTGTGTGAATCGCCGCTTGCGGGGACGCACCATTGCGCAGCTCTTCCCGTACGCGTTCATTGATCAGCACGTTCGAGTCAATAGCCATGCCCAGCGCCAGCGCCATTGCTGCCATTCCCGGTAACGTAAGTGTGGCTTGTAGCATTGACAAAATGGCAATCAACAAAAGCAAATTGACTGCCAGCGCCACGCCGGAAATCACGCCGAAAAGCGCGTAATAACCTGCCATGAAAAGCACAATCACAGCGAACCCATAAGTTACGCTTTGAAAGCCCTTGGCGATGTTTTCGGCACCCAACGTAGGGCCAATGGTGCGTTCTTCGATGATTTCCATGGGCGCTGCCAAAGAGCCAGCGCGCAGCAGCAGCGCCAGATCGCTGGCTTCAGCAACGCTCATGGAGCCGGAAATTTGGAAGCGGTTGCCCAGCTCACCTTGGATGACGGGCGCAGTCAGCACTTCGCCTTTGCCTTTTTCAAACAACACAATAGCCATGCGCTTCTTTAAATTTTCACGGCTGGTGTCGCGCATGATGCGCCCACCTTTGGCGTCTACTGTCAGGTCAACTTTGGGTTGCTGGTTTTGCGAATCAAACCCCGGCTGCGCATCGGTCAGGCTTTCGCCAGTGATGATGACCTGCTTTTTAACAATTACCGGGCGGCCGTCACGCTCTAAAAATCGCTCGGAGCCGAAAGGCACCGAGCCAGTGTTGCTTTCAGCAGCGCGACCTTCAGCACTTTCGTCTACCAGCCGCATTTCCAGCGTGGCGGTGCGGCCCAAAATGTCTTTGGCCTTGGCCGTGTCCTGCACGCCGGGCAGCTGCACCACGATGCGGTCAATCCCCTGCTGGGCAATCACTGGCTCGGCCACGCCAAGCTCGTTGATGCGGTTATGCAGGGTAACGATGTTTTGCTTGAGGGCCTGGTCTTGAATGCGCCGGGCTGCCTCGGGTTTGATGCGGGCCGTCAGGCGATACTCAGTACCGTCGGGTGCGTCGGTAGATTGCAAATCGGGGAACTGGTCTTGAATCAGGTTGCGCGCGGCGGCAACGGTTTGGCTGTCGCGAAGCTTGATCTCAATGGTTTGGCCAGTACGCGTGATGCCCGAATGGCGGATGTTTTTCTCGCGCAAGGTTGAGCGCAAATCGCCCGCCAGAGATTCGGCTTTCTTGGTCAGAGCCGCCTGCATGTCCACCTGCAGCATAAAGTGCACGCCGCCGCGCAGGTCAAGCCCCAAGTACATCGGCGCAGCGTTCAGTGCCGTCAACCACTTGGGTGAGCGCGACAGCAAATTGAGCGCAACGATATACGGTGAATCGCCCGCTTCAGGAGCCAGGGCTTTTTGAATGGCGTCTTT
>JANPDQ010000504.1:0-1627 GCA_031431575.1 Polaromonas sp. | reverse complement strand
TTCATTGCGCTAGAGGCCTAAAACGCTTCAAATATGGCTGTTTTTTGCTTCCAGCAGCCTCACCAGCGCCCACAGCACGCGATTGGCTGGCGTGGTGATTCCCAGCGCTTGCCCGCGCTGCACCACAAAGCCATTGAGGTAATCAATTTCTGTGGGTTTGCCGCGTGCCAGGTCTTGCGCTGTTGACGAAAATTGCGCGGGCATTGTCAACGCGATTTTTTGCATGGCGGCGTGGATGTCGCCTGGCAAGTTGACTCCATCGGCCGCGGCAACAGCCAGGCACTCGGCCACCACGTCGCGCATGACATCTTGTACGCCAACGCCAACTGAAGTTTTGCCATACGGCAACTGCGTAATGGCAGATACGGCGTTGTACGCGCAGTTCAAAATCAGCTTGGCCCACAATGCGCCGCGCACGTTACTTGACACTTCAGTCGGCACACCAGCAGCGATGAGCGCTTGCGCCAAGGCCAGCTCGGCGGGTGGCGGCTCAATCACCAACTCCCCGCGCCCGTTGTGTTTAACGTGGCCCGGCCCGGCCATTTCAGTCGCCACATAAACCACCGCAGCTGATACGGCTTGGCCAGGCAGCACCGCACGCAGCCGCTCGGCGTTGTCCACGCCGTTTTGCAAACACATCACCAGCGCGTCGGCACGCAAAAACGGTTGCATCAAACGCCCTGCCGCCTCGGTGTCGCTGGACTTGACGCACAGCAGCACAACGTCTGCGCCCGCAACTGCGCTGGCATCTAGGCTGGCAGCAATGCGAATGTGCTCATCAAAGTTCTGCGTTTGCAGCCGCAGCCCGTCGCTTGCAATGGCGTTTACATGCAAAGGCCGCGCAATCAGTACGACCGGATGTCCCGCCCGCGCCAGCATGCCGCCGTAGTAGCAGCCCACAGCGCCCGCGCCCATCACGGCAAATTTAAGAGGCGAATTCATGGTCTGAATCAATGCCCTTCAAAATTGAGCAGCGTGAACAACTGCAGCCCGGCGGCCCGGAGTTTTGCGGAGCCGTGCAGCTCTGGCAAATCGACAATTGCCGCGCCCTCCATTACCGTAGCGCCCAGCTTTTCCAGCAGCTTTTTACCCGCCATCATGGTGCCGCCGGTGGCGATCAAATCGTCAATTAGCAGCACTTTATCGCCGGGTTTTACAGCGTCGGTGTGCAGCTCTACCGTGGCGCTGCCGTATTCCAGCTCATAGGTTTCTTGCACCGTTGTAAAGGGGAGTTTTCCTTTTTTGCGAATCGGAACGAAGCCCACGTTCAGCTCATAGGCCACCACTGCGCCCAAAATAAATCCACGTGCGTCCAGCCCGGCCACCACATCGGGGCGCAGCGTTGGCGACATGTAGCGGTGCACAAACGCGTCAATCAGTACGCGAAAAACTTTGGGGTCTTGCAGCAACGGCGTGATGTCGCGGAACTGGACACCGGGCTCAGGCCAATCAGGTACCGTGCGAATGTGCTGGCGCAAATAGTCGCTGAACATGAACGCGTCATGCTCAATAGTTGTTGCCGGATTTGTGGACGGTGTTGGCATGGAGCTTTCAACTAAAAGTTGTTTAGCGCTGTATTTTGCACTGCACAGGCACGGCTGGCACCGTGCGAAAACAGCCGAAGCAG
>JANPDQ010000503.1:0-2791 GCA_031431575.1 Polaromonas sp. | reverse complement strand
TGCTTCAAATAGTCGCGCAGCGCGGTAGAGCAAATCCACAGCACCACATCGTTGAATGAGCCGCCAATGGATTTGCCAATCGCCTTGCATTCAGCCAACGGTGCAGTCGCTGTAACAAACACACGGCCCTGCGTGACACCCACGTTAAACCCGGTGGGTGGGGCCAACTTCAGCGGTACTTTGCTTTTGGCAGTAACGTTTGAGGGCGAACGCCTGGCGAGCGACGCACCCAAAGTGCCAACTGCCGACGGCAACAGTTTTGCGGCTTTAACGAGTTGCCCGAGCGAGCTTGAAAATACTGCGCCGATCATTTCGCTGATTTTCAAATCGGATTCGTGCGTGCCTCGCCGCCTGTTGCTTGGCGGAGGCACGTCACGCGGTATGGGCGTCACGTCAAGCAGCGCGTTGGCCAGCAGCACGCCGCCCTTACCATCCAGTGCGGCATGGTGAATTTTCGAGAAAAAACCTGCCACCGTGCTGCCGTCAGGCAGTTTGATGCGGTCAAACACATAAAACTCCCACAGCGGGAAATTGCGGTCTATCAATTCGCTGTGCAGTTGGGCGCAGAGCTCTTGCGCCTCAAGCAACGCCATTGCGGCTACACCTTTTTTGGCTGCATCGGCCCGGCGGATGTGAAAGCCAATATCAACGGCATCAGCCTCAACCCACACCGGGTGGCCCAGGTCCATCGGCATAAAGACCAGCTTGCGGCTAAACACCGGAGCCAGGTGCATGCGCTTTGCGATGTGCGCCATCACCGCCTTGTGAAAGCTGCCTTTGAAGCCCGCAGGCAACGCGCACAGGTTGAACGAGCCAACATGCATCGGCATTTCTGGCGTTTCAAGGTATAGAAAAGTGGCGTCGAGGCCAGTCAGGCTATGCATTTTTTGTCTCCGTTGGCTTGCCGTGGTGACGATACCGCAATCAACACAGCGACTGTCTCAGGGTTTGTCGCCTTGGCGATGCGCCGCGCCGCCTTGTGGCTTACAGTTAAATTTAGCCAGCAGACAATAACTGTCAAGAAAGGGCACACCATGCAACAACGTTTTTTAGGCCAAAGTAAAACGCCAGTCAGCGCTATTGGCCTGGGCTGTATGGGCATGAGCGAGTTTTACGGCGCAAGCGACGATGCCCAATCGCTCGCAACCCTGGCGCATGCACTTGCGCTGGGCATCAACTTTTTTGACACCGCTGACACCTACGGCTTTGGCCACAACGAGTCGCTGTTGGGGCAACTTGTCCAGCAAAATCCAGGTGCCAGAAGCCGCATGGTGATTGCCACCAAATTCGGTATCGTGCGGCAGCCTGGCAAGTACGAACGGCACATCGACAACTCTCCGGCGTATGTTCAAAGCGCTTGCGAGGCGTCGCTAAAACGCCTTGGGGTCGAAGCGATTGACTTGTACTACTGCCACCGCCGCAACCCGGATGTGCCGATTGAAGATATGGTGGGCGCGATGGCGGCATTGGTCGCGGCTGGCAAAGTCAAGCAAATTGGGTTGTCGGAGGTGTCTAGCCAAACGCTGCGTGCGGCCAACGCGGTGCACCCCATTGCGGCTGTGCAAAGTGAATATTCGTTGTGGGCGCGCGAACCCGAAGCCGACATGCTGGCCACCTGCGCAGAACTGGGCACCACGTTTGTAGCCTACAGCCCGCTGGGTCGGGCATTTTTAACTGGGGCAGTCAACGCCGCCGACCTGCCCGCAGGCGATTTCCGAAAAAACCTGCCACGCTTTAACGATCAAGCCGCAGTTACCAACGCTGCGCTGGTGGCAAGTTTGGGCCAGTTTGCAGCTGCAAAAGGCGTGACCAACGCGCAAGTGGCGCTGGCCTGGCTGCTGCACAAACACCCGCATGTGGTGCCTATTCCTGGAACCCGCCAGATAAGATACCTTGAGCAAAACGCGGCAGCGGCAAGCTGCGTGCTAACTGAGCAAGACATGGCGCAGCTAGACGCCATGTTTCCGCCAGACGCGGCTGCGGGCCGGCGTTACCCAGATGCGGGTTGGGTCGGTATTGAGTAAGCTGCAAACCACAGCAGATTTGATTTGCTATAGTATTGGTAGCTTCTTACGCCCATATTTATTGCGCTACTGGCGTAAAAGGCATAAAAAGACATAAAAAAGCACGAAAAACGCAGGTATCTAAACATGCGGAACCCCACACGGTAAAAAGTGTCGAACCCGGCAAGCCCGTCGAAAGTGTCTGGTACGACATATTTAGAAGTAAAAAAGAAAGCCCAATGCCCTTCATGATTGCAAACCTCACCCCGCGACGCGTATTTGCGCTTGTTTGCGCCGCCTGCGTCGCCATGCTGGCTTTTGGGCTGTACCTGCAGCACTTTGTCGGCCTGGAGCCTTGCCCCATGTGCATCGTGCAGCGGTACGCGCTGTTCATCGTCGCGCTGCTTGCCGCTGCTACCGCATTTGCCAGCAAAAAGCCCGCGTTGGTAATAGGCGCTGCGGCTTTGATAGTGACCAGCGCAGCCGGCGCGTTCGTTGCGGCGCGCCAAAGCTATTTGCAGTTGTATCCCCCAGAAGTTGCCAGTTGTGGGCGTGACCTGTACGGAATGATTGAAACTTTCCCATTAAAACGCGCGATTCCCATGATTTTCAAAGGCAGTGGCGACTGCACCAAAATCGACTGGACATTTTTGGGCTTGTCGATTGCGAACTGGTCGTTTTTGTGTTTTGTGGCCATCGCGCTGGTGTCGGTGGTGGTTGTTTTCAAGCAGTTCAAAAAGTAGCCGCTACGCAGGCGCAAGGGGGTTTTTTTCACCGCGCCGCCTCGG
>JANPDQ010000502.1:0-1950 GCA_031431575.1 Polaromonas sp. | reverse complement strand
ATTGGCAACGATGCCAATAGTTTGGCCCTCCATCCGGGCAAAGCCGATGATGATGTTTTTGGCGTACTCAGGCTGAATTTCAAAAAAGTCGCCGTCGTCAACCGTTTTCACGATCAGCTCTTTCATGTCGTACGGCTTGTTCGGATTTTCGGGCACGAGTGTGTCCAGGCTCAGGTCCATGCGGGAGGCTGGGTCAGCGCTCGGTCTGATCGGTGCTTTTTCGCGGTTGTTCAGTGGCAGGTAGTTGTAAAGGCGGCGTAGCATGAGCAGCGCTTCCACATCGTTTTCAAAAGCCAGATCGGCCACGCCGCTTTTGGTGGTGTGGGTGATGGCGCCGCCCAGCTCTTCAGCCGTCACGCTTTCATGCGTCACGGTTTTGACGACCTCGGGGCCGGTCACAAACATGTAGCTGGAGTCTTTGACCATGAAAATAAAATCTGTCATGGCCGGGCTGTACACCGCGCCGCCTGCGCTGGGCCCCATGATCATGCTGATTTGCGGAATCACACCGCTGGCCATGACGTTGCGCTGAAACACGTCGGCGTAACCACCGAGCGAGGCCACGCCCTCCTGAATGCGCGCGCCGCCAGAATCATTGAGCCCGATCACCGGCGCGCCAACCTTCATGGCCTGGTCCATCACCTTGCAGATTTTTTCGGCGTGCGCTTCAGACAATGCGCCGCCGAATACCGTGAAGTCCTGGCTGAATACAAACACCAAGCGACCATTGATCATGCCGTAGCCCGTGACCACGCCGTCACCCGGCGGTCGGTTGTCGGCCATGCCAAAGTCAGTGCAGCGGTGCTCCACAAACATGTCCCACTCTTCAAACGTGCCTTCGTCTAACAGCAGCTCCAGCCGCTCCCGCGCTGTGAGCTTGCCTTTGCCGTGCTGCGCATCAATGCGCTTTTGGCCACCGCCGAGACGGGCAGCGGCACGTTTTTGTTCTAGTTTTTCAAGGATGTCTTGCATATATGGCTTTTGTTGATCGATTTTTGCTATTTATTCAGGAGCTGTTTGCGCCTATATTTACTGAGCTGCAAGCAGGTTTCGTGCTGCAGTAGAGGCTGGAAGCTGCCCGCTGGCGACTTGGGCAAGCACCTCTGGCAGCAACTGGCTAACTGCCGGGTTTTGTTTGAAGGCTTGTTTCAGCCCCGCATCGATGCGCTCCCACATCCAGCTCAGTGACTGCTGCTTTCGCCGCGCATTGAATTTTCCGTTGGCCATTTGCCGCGCCTTGAAGTCTTGCACTTCAGCCCAGAAGGCCTCCACGCCCTCACCCTTCAAAGCACTGAGCTGAATCGCTTTCGGGTGCCAATTACTTTCCACATAGCCACTGAACATGCCCAGCAATTGCATGGCGGATGTGATTTGCAATTGCGCCCGCTGGGCGGCTATCGCGTCAATGTCTGCCTTGTTGATGACCACCAAGTCGGCCAGCTCCATCACGCCTTTTTTAATCGCCTGCAAATCGTCGCCTGCGTTGGGCAATTGCATCAAGACGAACATGTCGGTCATGCCAGCTACTGCGGTTTCGCTTTGCCCCACACCGACAGTTTCAACCATTACCACGTCGTAGCCCGCAGCCTCGCACACCAGCATCGCTTCACGGGTTTTTTCAGCAACGCCACCCAGCGTGCCGCTTGATGGGCTGGGGCGAATGTAGGCGTTCTCGCTCACCGACAACATGTCCATCCGCGTTTTGTCACCCAGTATCGAGCCACCTGAAACGGTAGACGATGGGTCAATCGTCAGCACTGCCAGACGGTGGCCCTGCTTGATGAGGTACAGGCCCAGCACTTCAATAAAAGTGGATTTGCCCACGCCGGGCACGCCGCTGATGCCGAGGCGGAAAGATTTGCCTGTGTGGGGCAGCAAGGCGGTCAGCAATTCGTCACCTTGCGCGCGGTGGTCTGCGCGCGTTGATTCGAGCAGGGTGATGGCTTTGGC
>JANPDQ010000501.1:0-1755 GCA_031431575.1 Polaromonas sp. | reverse complement strand
GTAGAGTTTCGCAGCGCGCAATCCACGCACGCTGTGTGCGGCTTTTGCAAAAGCACGGTGGTGCGCACTGGCGATGTGCTGGCACGCATCGGCAAAATGGCCGAGCTGTTTGACGACTTCAGCCCGCTGCAGTTGCAGGCGTCTGGCGTGTACCTGGGTAATAATTTCACGCTGGTCGGTCGCCTGCAATACAAGTACGCAGACGGCACTTGGACAGAGTGGTACGCCGCGTTTGATGACCCGCCACAAGGCGTTGGTTTTTTAAGCGAAGACAACGGGGCTTATGTTTTTACCTTGCCGGTCACGCTGCAGCGCGCCGTGCCAGCGGCAGACCAGTTCCGGGTTGGGGCCACCACAGCCATTGATGGTGAGAGCTTCAGCGTTGCAGCAAACCAGGACGTAGCGCTCATGTCGGCCCAAGGCGAATTGCCGCGCTTGCCTGCACTTGGCCAGCCGTTTGCAATGGTCGAATTGCGCAGCGCCGATGGTGAAGTACTCAGCATTGACTACGGTGCGGTTGCAGGCGGCGGCACACCCGACTTGTCGCGCGGCAAAGCGGTGTTGCTTGACGACCTCAAGCTCAGCGGCCTGCGCGATGACTCTGGCAAAGAGGACAAAGGCCAGCAGTTTGCCTGCCCCAATTGCGGTGCTCAGGTTGCTGTCACTTTGACCAGCAGCAAGTCCATCACCTGCGCTGCGTGCAACAGCATCATTGACCTTTCGCAAGGCATTGGTGCCGACCTCAAACACGCGATTCAAAACGAGCCCGTCGAGCTTTTGATTCCCTTGGGCACTACAGGCCAGCTGCAAGGCGCTGAGTGGCAAGTGGTGGGGTTTCAGCACCGCATGGGCAATGAGCCGGGCGATGACGAACACTTCGGCTGGAGTGAATACTTGCTGTACAACCGAAAACGCGGCTTTACTTTTCTGGTCGATGCTGAAGACGGCTGGAGTCTGGTCAAGCCGGTAACGGGTGCGCCAACGTACAAGCCGGGCGCATCAAGTGCAACCTACCTCAACACACGCTACGAACTTCAAAGTAGTTACAGCGCCGAAACAAATTACGTGGCCGGCGAGTTTTACTGGCAAGTCGAGCGCGGTGAAAAAACAGCCAACGTCGACTTTGCCAATGGCCGCGCTTTACTTTCGCGTGAACAGGCCGGCAGCGAAGTCACATGGTCCAGCGGCAGCAAGGTTGAGGCGCAAATGGTCGCTACAGCCTTTAAGCTTGACGGTAAAAAAGAGCTCTTTAAACGCGCCGACGCACAGCCGTTCAGCGCGGCGCCGAGCATGAGCATCACGACCATCATCATTGTGGTTATCGTTATGGTGCTTTTGTTGGCACTGTTCTCCCGCTGTTCAAGGTGCAATCCGAACGTGGAGAACTGCTCGTCCAGCAGTTCGCGCACGTCAGGTGGCTCGTTTGGCGGCGGCTCTAGCGGCGGGGGACACAAATGACCATCAATTTTTCAGTCAGGCAAATGCAATTTTTTGGAGAACACCATGGGACTTGAATGGCTTAAACCGGCAGCCTTTTTGGGCTCGATTTTGTTCGCGCTGATCGGCGTGGTCATTTTCTGGATCAGCTTCGTCATCATCGACAAAATCACGCCCTACAACCTGTGGGAAGAGCTGGTTGAAAAGCAAAATATGGCGCTTGGCCTTGTTGTAGCTGCAATGAGTCTGGGTATCAGCATTATTGTTGCCGCTGCCATACACGGATAAACGCGATTAAAGCGCGTCGACGGTGTTGAT
>JANPDQ010000500.1:0-3579 GCA_031431575.1 Polaromonas sp. | reverse complement strand
CGCGGGTCCAGCGCCGCATCAAACTCTGCGGCGAGTGCTGCGGGCTGCCAGTACTGGCGCATCAACTGCCCGCACGGCGTGCCGGGCCCGATGCGGGTGATGCGTTCGTTTTGCTCTGCGTTCATTTTTAATGCGTGGTGTGATGGGGCATGATAATGCTGCGACGCTTGCGCAACACCAGGAGTTTTCATGGAATCCAGACCACCGCTACCGCCTTTTACCTTTGAAACTGCTGTGCAAAAAGTCCGGGCTGCCGAAGATGGCTGGAACAACCGGGACCCGCAAAAAGTCTCGATGGCGTACACGGCACAAAGCACCTGGCGCAACCGGGTTGAATTTGTCAGTGGCCGAGACGAAATCGCTGCGCTGCTTACCCGCAAGTGGGCGCGTGAGCTGGATTACCGGCTCATCAAGGAAATCTGGGCGTTTGGCGGCAACCGGATAGCGGTGCGCTTTGCTTACGAGTGGCATGACGACGCCGGTAACTGGAATCGTTCGTACGGCAATGAAAACTGGGAGTTTGACGGCAACGGCCTGATGGCTGTGCGCCACGCCAGCATCAATGACCTGCCGATCAAGGCAGCAGACCGCAAATACTTTTGGCCGCTGGGCCGCAGGCCCGACGACCACCCGGGCTTGAGCGATTTGGGGTTGTAGACGCATGAACGATATGGTTGAAATAAAAGAGCCGCGCCTGTGGGTAGCCGACGGATGGACCGCCAAGGTGCTGAAAAACGAAGACGATGACGGCTGGGCCGTGGCCATGATCAAAGACGGCGAGCCCGAACCCGCGCTGATTGGCCCCTGGACGATGGGCCGCGATAAAAAGAACCCGAAACCTCTGGACGTCAATGCATTTCACACGCTGGTTAAAACAGCAGCAGAATTTGTGCGCAGGCATGAGCAGCAATTGCACGCAGAGTTGCATCAGAGCGTGACGGTGACTGCACCATCAGGCCGGGTGACGGTGAATCTCGACATCGTGCCGGATGAAGACAACCAGTACGCGACGCTGTCTGCGCGTGACGAGGGCGGTGACTTGCTGGCCGAAGTGAGAACCGCAGCGTCTTTCAAGCTCAACCGCGCATCAGCCGAGGCCTGGGCAGCGCGTAAATTTGAAAAACCAAAATGAACTTTGCCCCCGATCTGTCCACCGTCACCCAAGGTATTCAACTAGCGGTTGCCCCGGTTTTTTTACTCACTGCTGTGTCCGGCATCATTGCGGCGGTGGCTGGCCGGTTGGGCCGCATCATTGATCGGGCGCGATATCTTGAGAATCGGCTTGACGCTGGCAATGTCGACGACGCACGCAGCATAAAGATGTATGCCGAGCTCAAGCAGCTTCGCTACCGAGGCTGGCTGGTCAATGGCTGCATCGCCTTGCTGACGCTGTGCGCCATGCTGATTGGGTTGACGATTATTTTGCTGTTTTTGGGCCAAACCAGCGAAGTACCGACTCTGAAGATTGCCACCATCAGCTTTCTGTCTGGCGTGGGTTGCTTTTTGGCGGCGCTGGTGTGTTTTTTGGCAGAAACGCTGCAAGCCACAAAGCTGCTGAAGTTTGCTGAGCCGCCTGCCCAACCGTCAGCTTGAATAAAGGTAAGAGCCATGATTGAAAGTACCCCATCACGCCGCGCTTATGCTGCTTGCGTTGCCTTGTTGGCCTGGGCTGCATTGGCGGTTCAATTCTGGCTAACCATGAGCATCGTGCTTGCGCAGGGCCGTGGATTCGTCATGGGACTGGTGGTTTTCTTTGGCTTTTTCACGGTTTTGACCAACCTTTTTGCCGCGTTGGTCCTGACGGGGCATGCAGCGGGGCCGGGCCATAGCGCATACAGGCATGTGGCCAGCCCGGTGGTGATCACCGCTGCAGCCGCGTCTATCACCATGGTGGGTGCTGTTTATTTTTTAATTCTTCGACACACGTGGAAGCCCGAAGGGGCGCAATTTTGGGCCGATGTCGCGCTGCACTACGTCGTCCCCACGCTGGTGGTGATGTTCTGGGCTTGGACGGTACCTGCGCGGTCGGTAAGCTGGAAAGACGCGCCGTGGCTTTTTATATACCCGCTGGTGTATCTGGTTTACGTTTTCATTCGCGGCGAAATAGTTCAGCTCTACCCTTATCCGTTTATTGATGTACTGGCGATTGGCTACCGGGCCGCACTGCTGAATTCTGCGGGCATGCTGGTAGCCTACGCAGTGGTAGTGGGTGTGTTTTGTGGTGTGAAATCAGTCTTTTTTCGAACAACTTCAAGGATGTCAACATGAATCAATTTTTAAAAGCGACTGTTTTGACTTTGGCCATGGCCATGGTCTTGGCCGGCCCAAGCGCGTGGGCGCAGAAAGCCAGCGCAAATGCACCGCCGGATTGCAACGCGCCCACCACACAGAAACAAATGAACGACTGCGCCTATGAAGACTTTCTGGCAGCCAATGCGGAGTATGCTGAGAGTAACCAATCTGTGTCAAGCAGGCTTTCTGGCAAGCAGCGCGACCTGTTTCGCCGCGCACAGACCTCCTGGATCGCCTACCGTACCGCGACTTGCGCGTTTGAAAGCAGCGCAGTGCAGGGCGGCAGCGCGCAGGGCATGGTCAATTGGCAATGCGCCGCACGTCTGACGCGGGCGCGTGTGGTCGAGCTGACCGAGATAGGTAATTGCGCAGAAGGCGATCTGGCCTGCGTCCGTCTTAAAAAGTAATTAAAGCGGGTATTGATATTGCTATTATTTTAGTAGCTACTTAAACCTGTATTCATTGGGCTATAGGCTTATTTGACGCACAAATCAGTCAGTTTTACTAAAAACTGGCGTTTTCACTAACACCACAAGGCTTCACCCATGCTGCTAGATGCCGATGACTGCCAACTCGTACTGGTTGACTACCAGACCCGCCTGACCCCTGTGATTTTCGAGGAGCAACGCGTGCTGGCAAATGCATCTCGGTTGGCCAAAATGGCGCACATCATGCAGGTTCCAGTTTGGGCAACGGCGCAATTGCCCGACAAGCTGGGCCCCAATAATGCTGCTGTTCAAGCCGCCATCGATGCGGCAGGCGGCAAAACGCTGGCCAAAGCGCATTTCAGCGCAATGGCAGATGGCTTGGGCGACTGGCTGCGCCCGCCGGTGCGTAAACCGCCGCAAAGCGATCAGATTCGGGGCAATGCCCGCAGCTTGCCCAAGCACATGCAAAAGCCACAAAACCAGGCGCAAGAACCAGAAGAGGGCCGCAACGTCATAGTAATTGCAGGCGTTGAGGCGCATGTGTGCCTGCTGCAAACCGCGCTGGACATGCTGGAAGAAGAGTTTGAAGTGTGGGTGGTAACTGACGCTTGCAGCTCACGCCTTGAAGCCAACCGAGACGCCGCTTTTGATCGCCTGGCCGGAAACGGCGCAGAGCTGGTAACGACTGAAATGGTGGCATTCGAGTGGTTGCGATCCGCAGACCATCCGGCTTTTAAAGACATGCTGGCGTTGATTAAATAAACGCAGTAGCAGCATAAAAAAGGTGACGAGCCTTTACCCCGGCACTGACTCCACAGTTAGGGCTGCTTGGTTCCCCACCTGACCCGTTTGGCCGCTT
>JANPDQ010000499.1:0-4021 GCA_031431575.1 Polaromonas sp. | reverse complement strand
CGGGCAATTGCTCAATGGCGGCAATCAAAGCTGCCCCTTGCTCGCGCGATTGAAGTTGCCGCACCGGGCCAAAGCCCGAATCGGCGGCCAGCGTATCGCTAAGGGCCATGTCGCCTTCGCGCTCTTCGTCCAGACTTGCATGGTTTTTAACGGTACGAAAGTAATCGATTTTGCGGTTGTGCGCCAGCGTGAACAGCCAGGTTTTAAAGCGTGCTGTGGCCTGGTAATTCGCAGCCTGGCGAGCCACTGAAAACCACACGTCCTGCAGCAGGTCGTCAGCCACAGCAGTGTCGCGAACGCTTCTGAAAATATAGCGCCATACACCCAGCGCATGCCGGGTGTACAGCGTATCAAAAGCGGCAATTTGGCCGCTGGCGTAGTGCTGCATCAGCATGTGGTCGCTGGGCTCAAGGCTTTCAATCGGCAGCGCCTGAATGTGCATCTAACGCATTATGCAGACTGGCCAGCATCAATAACGGCGCTGCGGTGGGTCAGGCACATAGGCGGTGGGCGACTCGGGAAACGCGTTGGGCATGCGGTACTGCTGCGGGGGGCGAATCACGCCAAGCGCGACTAAATTGGCGCGGCTGTCGTAGCGGATCAGCACCACTTCGTCGGGCTGGGCGCTGTGGCGCTCGAAGGTGGTGGTGCTGACCACTGAGCTTTCACGCTGGCCGTGGGCTGTGCCCAGCTTGGCGGTGGTTTGCGGAGCGCTGCGGCGTGCCGGGCTGCCCTCAAGGTCGGCAAGGCCGCTGGACTCTTGCCTGCTGGAAGCAGATGGCGCTGGTGACTCCTGCGCGGCGGGCGCCGGTGCTGAGCGTGATTTTGCCGACTCGGCCCCGTCACTTTTATCGTTGCTTCGCAACTTCGGATAAGCGTAAGGCTCTAGCACCGGCTGCTGCTTTTCCCGAAATAGCGCCACACCAATTACGCCCACGTTAGCGGGCCGCCCGGTGCGTCCCGCGTAGGAGTCGCTTTCGGCGGCAAACTCGAACGCCGCCACTTCAGAATCGCTTTTGCGCCAGCCCGTAATCTGGTAGTTGCTGTAGCTGGAAAACACGTAGCCCGCCTGGCTCCATGCAGCGGTTTGGCCGCTTAGCACATTGATGCCGTCTACCGCCGACACCGCCATCAGTCGCTGGCCGAGCTTGCTGCGCACCGCTATTGAGTAGCGCGCGCCGGGGCTGCCAGCCACCCAGTATTCCCCCCTGTGGCTGTATACCGGCAGGGTTGCGCCGGTGTTGCGGTCAACGACTGTGATGTCGGCCAGGCGACCAACGGCAAGGGTGGGCAGCGCAGCGCTGGCCAGCAAAATGGACAGGGCGCAAAGTTTGAGGTTCATGAAAGCTCCGTTTAAAAAGGTTGGAGCTGGCTTAAACGAGCGAGGTGCGCAAACGGGGTTAAACACTTGAAAATAATTGCACACTTCCTTCAGCGTGCCAGGCGATATGTAAACGTGCGCTTCAAACGCGCACTTCAAACGCTATTATTTCAGGAGCTGCTTGCCCTATATTTGTTACGCTAATGGCTTGTTTGGCATAAAAAAGCCGTCAAAAAGCGGTTTCAGCGCCGCGCATTCCTGTGCAAAGCGCTGCGGGTTTACAAAGTACGCCTCTGCCGCCACTGCAAAAAATTCAGCCGGTGCGGTGGCGCCGTACGCGTCAAGCCAGGGCGGCTCGGCCCCGAAGCGCTCGGCCATCACCACGCGGGTGTTGAAGTCCTCAAAAGCAGCCTGCATGGTGGTTTGCCAATGCGCTCTGGCTGAGCGCGAGGGCAGGGGCGGGCAACCGTTGGCGCTGCCCGTGCGCATATCGATTTTGTGAATGAACTCATGAATCACCACGTTGTGCCCTTGGCTTGCCGAAGTGCCAGATGCAGCCACGTCTTCCCAGCTCAGCGTGACTGGCCCGCCTTGCATGGCTTCGCCAACTAGTGCTTCGCGGTAGTGGTGCAAAACCCCGGCTGCATCCACCACGCTGCGCCGGGCCAGCATGGCACCGGGGTGAATCACGATGCCCTCAAAGTCGTCGTACAGCTTTAAGCCCAAATGCAAAACTGGAAGGCAGGCTTGAGCTGCTACAGCTACCGCCATCGCGTCTGTGACCACCAAGCCGTGCGCGCCGCTGAATTGTTTTTCTGCCAAAAACTGCGCTGCGATTTTCCGCAACTGCCTTGCTTCAAGATCGCTATGGGGCTTTAAAAACGGGTAGTGCCTGATCGTGCTGTGCCACAGCGCGTCAGGAATGTGGCGCGCTGGTACAAGTCGGTTTCGTAGCCAGCCAAACATGGCGTAAATCTAAACCTGAACCTAAAACCTATGCCTGAAGCACAGCGATGCGCTGCAGCCCGGCATCCGTCAGGCGCAGCACCTCGGCTCGGGGTGGTGTGGCGCTTGCCTCCCAATCGCTGAGCACCACGCGCTGCAAACCGCCTGGCAGGGTGTGCTCGCGCGGTTTGTGGGTGTGACCGTGAATCAGCGTGGTTGCGTTGGCAGCGCGCAGCCATGCCGTGGCCAATGCAGCGTCAATGTCTGCGTAGTCAAGAGCCGATTTTTTTGCCGCCTCGCTTTGCTGGCGCAGGCCGCGCGCAATGGTTTGTCGCTCGGCCAGCGGCTTTGCTAAAAACATCTGCTGCCAGGCTTTGCCGCGAACCAGCTGTCGAAAAGCCATGTAGCCTGTGTCATCAATACACAGTTCATCACCGTGCGAGAGCAGCCACCGTTGCCCGTTCAGTACCAGCACCGTGGGGTCTGCCAACAGTGTGCAGTTGCAGGCATGCATCAGCGCCTGGCCAACTAAAAAATCGCGGTTGCCGTGCATGAAAAAAGTCGGCACACGGGCCGACGTTTCTACAATCACTTGCGTGCACTGTGCTTCAAAGCTTTCAGGTAGCAAGGCGTCGTCTCCAACCCACACTTCAAACAAGTCCCCGAGTATGAAAACCGCATCAGCGGGTGTCGATTGCATGTAACGCTGCCATGCTTCAAAGGTGGTGGCATCGCCCGACTGCAAGTGCAGGTCAGAAATGAAGTCGACGGTGCGCCAGTTTGGCGGAGCCAACAACTCCACCGTTGACATTACAGTGCTACAGCCTTTTCAATGATCACGTCGGTTACCGGCACATCGCCATGGCCGCCTTTGTTGCCGGTTTTAACGCCTTCAATCTTGTCGACCACGTCCATGCCGCTCACAACTTTGCCGAACACGGCGTACCCCCAGCCAGAGCCGTTTGGCGCGGTGTGGTTTAAAAATCCGTTGTTTGACGCGTTAATAAAAAACTGCGAGCTGGCCGAGTGCGGCTCATTGGTGCGGGCCATCGCCACCGTGTACTTGTCGTTTTTCAAACCGTTGGTGGCTTCATTTTCGATGTTTGCGTCGGTGTCTTTTTGCTTCATGCCAACAGCGAATCCGCCGCCCTGCACCATGAAGCCAGGAATTACGCGGTGAAACACGGTACCGGCGTAGTGACCCTTGTTGACGTAGCTTAAAAAGTTGGCAACGGTTTTTGGCGCTTTGGCGGCGTCAAGTTCCAGCGTGATAACGCCGTGGCCGGTGATGTGGAGTTCGACTTTTGGATTGCTCATGATTTCTCTTTACGAAAGTTGATTAAAAAGTTAGTTAACAAGGGTTGCAGATTTGATAACGATAGGTGTTTTGGGAACGTCCGTTGGAAACGGCCCGCCCGCGCCTGTGGGCATGGCTTTGATTTTATTGACCACGTCCATGCCGCTGGTGACTTTGCCAAACACGGTGTAGCCAAACAGTTGCGACGCACCCATCAGTTGCGCGCGCGGCGTGTTTTCATACACGCGGCCACCGTATTCAAACTTGGGTACGGGATCGCCTGGCGGAATGATGGTGGGGTCTAAAAATGCGTTGTCTTTGACGTTGATAAAAAACTGCGACGACGCAGAATTTGGGTCATTGGTGCGGGCCATTGCCAGCGTGCCTTCCACGTTTTTAGGGCCGCCCTTGGCCAGCGCTTCTTGCCCCTCGTGCACAACAGGTGGGCGCGTTGCTTT
>JANPDQ010000498.1:0-11264 GCA_031431575.1 Polaromonas sp. | reverse complement strand
TTCATCAACCAGCTTGCGGCCAATGTCGATCAGGTGGCCGTACTCGACGCCGCTGGGGCAGGTGGTTTCGCAGTTGCGGCAGGTCAGGCAGCGGTCCAGGTGCAGCTGGGTTTTGCGGGTTGGCGCTTGCCCTTCAAGCACCTGCTTGATGAGATAAATACGGCCGCGCGGGCCGTCCAGCTCGTCGCCCAACAATTGATAAGTCGGGCAGGTGGCGGTGCAGAACCCGCAATGCACGCACTTGCGCAAAATGGCTTCTGCGGCCAGGCCATCGGTAGAGTTTTTGAATTCAGGTGACAGGTTGGTTTGCATAGTTACTTTAAGGCGATGGGTGCGCAAGCAGGGCTTTGCGGCGTTTAAGGCGATTGATGCGGCGCCAGTCTGAAAACAATGGGGGCAGTGAGATGGCGAGCAACACCAACGAGAGGGGAACGACCCACACGAAGCCAACATACTTAAAGCCGAGCGCCCCAACCAGCCCGCCGCTGATGAACATGCCCAACAAAGTTGCGTACAGGCGCAGCTTGATGCGGTTGGCCCGCACCCGCGACTCAGGCGTGCCGCCAGTGCGGTTCCAGTAAAACAGTTTGCCCAGCTCAATGCCCAGGTCGGTGATAACGCCGGTCATGTGCGTGGTGCGAATTTGCGACGCTGAAATTTTGCTGACCAGCGCGTTTTGCAGCCCCATCGTGAAAGCCAGCACCAGCACAGTCAGCGGCACGGCAAATGGTGTTTGGTTGGGCAGCGTTGCACCCATCAACCCAAAAATAAGTAGTAGCACCGCTTCAAGCAGCAACGGCAGCGCGTATTCACTGCGTAGCCAGTGGTGGCGCGACCAGTTGACCAATATTGCCGTTACTGCAGCGCCAGTTGTAAACGCCAGCAGTGCGCCCAATGCGCCCAACACGAGCTGCATGTTGCCCAGCACCAGGTTGTCGGCCAGCATGGACGCGAACCCGGTCATGTGCGAGGTGTACATGCTGACCAGCAAAAAACCGCCCGCGTTGATCGCCCCGGCGTTAAACGCCAGCATGCTGCCCAGCAGCCGGTTGGTGGCTGCCGTACGGTGCTGGCCCGTGAGGTGGCTCGCCAAATAGATGAGGGGGCGGAGGCGGCGCATGGCGCGTGTTACCAGTCGGCCGACATGCGTTGGCGGTTGAAAATGCCCGCCGGGTCGAACTCACGCTTGAGTTCACTGTGAATTTTGTCTAGCGGCGGTTTTAATGCATCAAATCGGCCTGTAGCGCCTACTTTACGGGCGCTAGCAGCTATAAATAATGTAGCGTGCCCGCCATGAAGGTATGCGGCTTGGCGTACGCGCTCAGCGTGCTCTGGCACCGCACGTACCCAGCGCAGGCCACCGTGCCATTCAATGAGCGGCGCGTCTGGCACATCGAGCTCGGGCGCGGTTTGCGGCACTGATATGCGCCACAGGTCTTGCTCTGCGGTGCGCGCAGTGAACCACTGCAGTTGCTGGTTTCGTGCGCGTTGCCAGTCAGCTGCCGACGCTACTGTGTCCATCCGCTGCCCGCCCATGGTTTTACACGCAGCTTCAACCGCTGCCGCCGCGCCCCGCAAACGCACGTACAGGGCGTTTGCACCAGCGCCCCGCACCCAGCAGCTTGCGTTCAATGGCAGCGGCTGGCCGCCCCACTGGTTGAGTTTTTCAAGCGCTTGGGCCTGCGCCATTTCAAACTTCAAGGTGGCTTCAAGCGGCGCAATTGGCAGCACTTTCAAGCTGACTTCAGTGAGCAGCCCCAACGTGCCCATTGCGCCCACCATCAAGCGCGACACGTCATACCCCGCAACGTTTTTCATCACCTGCCCGCCAAAGGTCAGGTGCTCGGCTTTGCCGTTGATGAGTTTGACGCCCAATACAAAGTCGCGCACCGCACCCACGCTGGCACGCGCCGGGCCGCTCAGGCCAGCGGCCACCATGCCGCCTACCGTTGCGAAGGCATTGAAATGCGGCGGCTCAAACGGCAGGCACTGGCCTTGCGCGGCCAAAAGCGCTTCAAGTTCCGCCAGCGGCGTGCCCGCAAGCGCGGTCACCACCAACTCGCTGGGCTCATAGCTGACGATGCCATTGAGCGCTGAGGTGTCAAGCACATCGCCAACCAACGATTCAGCGTAAAAGTCTTTGCTGCCGCCGCCGCGAATGCGCAGCGGCGTGCCGTATTTGGCTGCCTCGGCTACGCGGTTGGCCACGGCTACCAGCGTAGCCGTAATAGTGTCAATCTCTAAAGTCATGTGCCATGGTAAGCCTCAAGGGATGCAGGCGGTTTGATTTTTTTTACGGTGAATGGTTAGATTTTTTGCGGCAGGCACTCGGTTTGGCTAAGCTTGGCTAATAGTGACTTGCCGACCCACACGCCAACATTTTGCTGGCGCAACTCCCAACCACCAGACTAAACGGCAGCCTGCTTGGCGTGAAGCCAGCGCGTCCACGCCACCGCACCCTGCGCTTTGGCCAGCACATTTGCTTCATCAAATAGCGCGGCCACAGACTGATCGCTTGATTCAAGCGCTCGGAGCACCGCCGCTTTTTGGCCTAGCAGCAGGCTCTTAAACTGGTTCTCGCCATTGGCGGCCATGCGCTCAAGCTGGGCATTGGCCTCCTGCAGCGCGTCGTGCAGGTTGCTTTGCGTGGCATGGCCTTCAAGGGCTAGCTGCAAAAGCACGTCAATCCGCAGCACGGCAAACCAGGTTTGCCAATTTTCAAAGCCGGTGCGCTTCCACAGGGCAATGCCAGCGTCCATGTCTTGCAGGCCCGCCGCGCTCTGGCCTTGGCGGGCTACCGCCCAGCCGCGCACGATACGGGCCATGCCGATGAATTCTGGAAACCCGTATTGGGACGCAAATTCCACGCACTGCTCAGCCAGCTGCTGGGCCTCTGCGGCGTCGCCCCGCATGCACGCAATATTAAAATTTGCCAGCATGGAAAAGCCGAGCGAATGCGGCTGGTTTAAACGCTGCGCTAGCGCGTAAGCGTCTAGCGCGTGTTGCTTGGCGGCATCCGCGTCGCCGCACACAAAGGTGCTCAGGGCCAGATAGAAACGGCCAAAAACGCCAAAGTCCATCATGTAGACCGGGTACAGGGCGGCGTCGCGCTCGCCGTCGTACCTGGCTACCGAGCTGGCCAGGTGCGCTTTGGCATCTACTGCGTTGCCGGTGTGAAAGTCGATCATGCCGTTGATGTTGCCCGCGGCCATGAGCGATTCGTTCACGTCAGATTCAGCGCGCTCCTCAAGCCCGTGGGCGGTTTGCAGCAACGCGCTGGCAAGTGGGCTGGCAATGTCAAACTCCGCGCGGCCCCAGTGATACAGGCACAGGCCATAGGTGATGGGGAACTGGCGCGGCTGGCCGGGCAGGGCCATACACAGTGCGTGGGCGCGTTTTTGTACATCGCCAAAAGGGGCGCTGCCAGGGCCCATCAGCACCATGGTGGTGGGGCCTAGAACTGACAGCAAACCCAGCTCACATTCAGACCGCTCGGGGCTTAGGGCGACGCTGCTCAATGCTTCCAGGCCTTCGCGCAGGTGGCCCTCGGCCTCGCGCGGTGCGCCCCGGCTTAGGGCTTGAATGCCCGCTTGCAGCAAGTAGCGGCCAGCTTCCAACGCCCGGTTGGCGCGGGCCAAGTGGCGTGCAACCAGCTCAGACTCGCCCTGCACGTGCGATGCGAACTCGCCGGTCAGCGCGTCTGCAGCCCGGGCGTGCAACACAACGCGGCTTTTGAGCAAAATCGAGTCGTAGGCGGTTTTTTCAACCAGCGCGTGTTTAAACTTTAATGTTTGGCTGCCTGCTGCGGGCAGCAGCAAACCAGCGTGCAGCAATTGGCCAAGTTGCGCGTCAAAATCTGCGGCGCTCATGGCTGCGCAGGCTTGCAGCAGCTCACGGGCAAACTGGTTGCCCAATACGGCGGCCACTTGGGCCAGCTGCTTGGCGGGGCCTAAGCGGTCTAGCCGCTCCATGAGCAAGTCCATGAGGGTGTCTGGCACGCCAAGTGCACCGGTGGTGCTCTCGCCCACGCCCATGCCGGCTACCGGGCCTTGCGCATCAAGCAGCATGCGCGTCATTTCTTCGATGAACAGCGGAATACCATCCGTGCGCGCAATCACTGTGTCCAGCTCTGCCGGGGGCAGTGCCACCGCGTCGCACAGGCTAAGCGCCATTTGCCGTGCGTCGGCATCGCTTAGCCGGTCCAGCGCAATGGTTGTGATGTCTGCGTTGGCCTTAAAGCTGGGCACAAACGACGGCCGCGCCGTCATTAAAACCAGGGCACGCGAGAGCTGCCCACTGCACAGCAGCAAGTCAAGCAGCTCCAGCGATGTGGGGTCGGCCCAGTGCAGGTCTTCAGCCAAAATCAACAGCGGCTGGGCTTGACTCAGGCCAACAAAATAACGCGACAAAGTCTCGTCGCGGGCCAGCAGCGACTGCACTTTGGCCAGTTCCATAAAGTACCGCACCAACGCGTCTTTGGTTAACGCCAGCTGCGCGGGGGGTGGTAGCTCAAGGGCTGGGTACCGGCCTTTGATATTTACGCCCACCAGCTCGGAGATCAGCAGCACATCACGCGGCTCGGTGATGCCAGCAATTGCCAGTTGCGATTCAAGCTTTTCTATTTTCATCAGCGCTGAGTCGTGCCTGGCAAAGCCTGATGCCGACACCAAATGCTGCACAAATGGGTGCAGCACGCTGTGGGTGTGAAACGGCGAGCACTGCAGGCGAATCGTCAAGTGCGCGCTGCCCTCCAGGCTGTGTTCAAACGCTGTGGCCAGGCGTGATTTGCCGAATCCCGCCTCGGCCACCAGCAGTGCGCCAACGCAGTGCTGGCCAGAGGCGCGCTGCCAGCCATTGGCCAGCAGCGCCAGCTCGGCCTGCCTGCCAACCAAAGCAATGCTGCTGTCGTGACCGCGCCAAGCTGAGCGGCTATTGTGCGCAGCGGCGTGCGTTACTGTGCTGATGCGGACCTCATCGGTGAAGCCCTTGAGCGCAAACAATCCGAGGTCAGCGTAGGTAAATTGCCCGCCTGCAATTCGGCGCGTGCTGGGCGCTACTGCCACCTGGTTGGGCTGGGCTTCAGCCTGAATGCGCGCCGCCAGGTTGGGCGTGGCACCCGCAATCGACAAGGCGCCCTGCATGCCTACCGTGACTTGCCCTGTCGCCAAGCCCACGCGCACTTGCAGCGGCTTGCCAGCGACCTCAATGCCACCGATTTCCTGGACGATGTTCAGGCCCGCGTGCACGGCTCTGGCGGTGTCGTCCTCGCCTGCTACGGGGTAGCCAAAATACAAGTCCACGCCGTCGCCAACAATTTTGGCAACATGCGCGTCGTACCGCACGGCAATGCGTTTGACCAGCTGGTGGTACGCCGATAAGGCCGAAAACAGGTCTTCCGGGTCCATTTGTTCTGCCAATGCGGTAGAGCCCACCAAGTCACAAAACAGCACAGTAACTTGTCGGCGCGACACATTTACGGAAGCGGAGTCATCACTACTTGCCACCGTGTCGATTGCCAGCAGCGTGCCGCAGTTGGCACAAAATTTGGCAGCGTTGGCAGCGGCAACGCCGCATTTCGCACAGAACATGGGCTCTTTCAGTTAAGGATGGGCAGGCAGCGTTGCCAACGGTCAATGCACTCTGGGGCGTTCTTGCAGGTAGCGGTCGCCCCCTGCAGCCGCGTCAAAGGCAGACAGTGCCAGCATGATGAGCATGTCGTAGTCCAGCGCGGCAGCGCCAAAGCTTTGATTGAACGCTTGTGTGCCGGGCCGGTTTTGAAACCACCGCGCCCAGTCTGGCGAGCCCGGGGTGTAGAGCAAAAACGGTGATCCGTCTGGGGGAAACGCCCGGTTGGGCGATGGGTATAAATTGGCGATAAACGGGTACTGCGCAGTGCTGTGGCAGCCCATGCAGGACGACGAGCGTTGTTCTTTGCGTACCACGCCATCGGTAAAAATCACGTTGTGGCGCTTGGCCAGGTCAATCGGCCCCGACAAGCGGCCACCCCAGCCCAGCGTTTGTTTTGAATAGTCGGGCGCAGCGGGGTTGATCCAGGTTTCTTGCAGCGCCTCTACAGCTGCACCGGGAGACGCGCCGCGCGCCAGTCCAGACGGCGACAGCGCGAGCTGCGGGTCATTGCCCCACTGCGCGCCCAAGGGAGTAAGCTTGTCCCACGGGGTGACGCCCGGCGCATCCAACTTGTGCACGAAAGTGGTGAACACCCAGCCGGTTTGCGGCGCGGCTACCGAGTCTTTGACGATGATGTCAAACTGTAAAACGCGAAGGGGCAACAGTTGCGGGCTCGCCTGATTTACCTGCTGCCCGGCGCTGTTTTTGGGCCCGCCGGACGTGCCTGCAACAGGTGGCCGCCACACCTGCCAAGCGGCCGAGCCAGCCAATACCGGCCATTGCTCAGGCGTGACAGTTACTGCAGCAGCCTTGACCACCATCGCGCCTTCAGGGAACACAACCGCCGAGCGGTCGGGGTTGAACGGGTTGGCCCATAGCTTTTTCAGCATCGTCGCTGAGCGCGCGTCGTAATAAACCACCGTGTGGTTTTGCATCGGAACGCTTAAACCGGCAAACGCGTTGGGCGGCAACACCTGGCCTGCAAACGAGCCCAAAATGGCTTCGCGTCCGCCGGTGGCCGAGCCTTCAGCTTGCCAGGGCATGTCGTACCAGCCGACTTGCTGGGGGCTCCACGCAGAGGGCTGCTCAATCATTGCCCGCATGGCGGGTTCAACAAACTTTTTTAACAGCGCGGTGTAGGCCGGGGCAGTAGCCGTGGTGAGCGCCGCGCGTGGTGCTGTGCGCAACCAGTCAGCCTGCGCGCCAGCAGGTGCTTTTTCGGGATAGTTGAAGTTAAGCGTGCGGTAGGGCCCAGTCCATTTATCTAGCGGATAAAAGCCGTTGTTGGAGGCAAAAGGGTCTGCAGCAAGGGCGCATTGAACCACCGCTATTGCTGCGAACACACCAGCTATGCGGCAGGCGCTTGCCGCCCAGCCAAAAAGGCGATGGGTCATAAAAATCAAACCTGTGGTGCGTTCGCCGACGAAGAGGCCGAGTCGGCGTGGTGCTCGTTGGCTGGTACGTGGGATGACCGGACAGTCCGGTTGGGCCAAATTGGCGTTGGAAGGCTGGAGGCCATTAATTCGTCGCTGATGGCATTGGCCATCAAGACAAAGCGGTGGAATTTGTCGGTTACGTCGCGCAGGCGCGCCGCCATATTGAGCGAAATAATCAGCACCAGTTTGATGCCTACGTCTGGGTGGGTAGCGGACAAACTCAAAAGCGAGAAGCGGGTCAACATTGCGCAGCGCATGGCACTGCCAGCAGTGCAGGTGGCCGAGCGCGCTTTGCCGTCAAGTAGCCCCACCTCGCCGACCGTGCTGCCCGCCTCCAGTACGGTCATCATCACCGGGTTTTTAGGGTTGTTGCTGACGGCTTCAATAATGGCCTGGCCCTCAAGAATCCACAACATGTAATCGGTATTGCTGTTGTCGCCTGCTCGCAGGATCACTTCTTCAAAAATGTATCGGCGTGATTGAAGGTGCTGCGCTACCAGCGAGGCTTCTTGGTACGACAGGGGCAAGAGGGTGTTGGAGTTTTGCAAGAACTCAATGGCCAAGTCCGTTTCCATGGCGTTGAGCGCCGGAAATCCCCCCTCAGCAATAGGCGGTGTGGATTTTCTTCCGCTGGATTTGAACCACGTTCCAAACATGCGCACCCTTTGATATTTGTCCGGCGATTGTTGCTGAAAGTCACAGGAAAAAGTGCGTTTTGCGAATTTATTGACACATCGGCGTTTATTAATCGGCTTTTTACCGACGGTCAGTGGCTTTTATCAGCCCAAACCAGCCGGGAGCCTGGGTGCCTAATATCCAGCAAAGTTAACCGGCAAGCCCGGCGTATCCACCCGCATTGAAAACACGCAACCTGATTTCGGGTACGCGTGCAATTCTGCTGGTGAGCGGTTGTAGCTGGCAGTGGTGATGTAGAGCGTTTTCAAATCGTCGCCGCCAAAGCAGGGCATGGTGGGGCATTGGGCTGGCACGGGGATGCTGGCCAGCTCGACGCCTGCGGGCGAGAGCTTGCAGATGCGCGCGCCCTCAAACATGGCGACATAGTAATTGCCCTCAACGTCTACCGCCGCGCCGTCGGGCCTACCGCCGTAGGTTTCAAACCCGGCCGCGCCAAACTGCCAAAGTGCGGGCTTGCCTGGCCATTGCTTAAAAATGCGCTCGCGGGTCATGGCGCTGGTCTGAGCGTTCCAGTCCCAGGCCCGCACAGTGTGCGTGGGTGTGTCGGCCCAATACATGGTTTTTGCATCAGGCGACCAGGCCAGGCCGTTGGCAATGGTTGCGTTGCCTACCTTGAGGTCAAGCGCCCCACCATTCAAGGCAAAAAGCTGCGCTTTGGCCGAGGTGCGCGGCTCGAACATCGTGCCAGCCCAAAACCGCCCAGTGGGGTCGGCTTTGCCGTCATTGAAACGGGTGGTGGTGGTGTCGTGCTGAGCTGCTGCCAACTTTTCTAATTTGCCGCCCCATTGCGCTGCGCGGTAGATTCCATCGCGCAGGGCAATGACCAAACCGCCTGACTGGGCGGGCGCAATGCAGCCAGGCTCAGATGGCATGGCCCAGCTTTCAACGCTGCCCATAAACACATTGCAGCGGTGGATGTGCTGGCCAGGAATATCGACCCAATACAGCATCTGCTCAATAGGGTGCCAAAACGGCGATTCACCCAGCGCGTAGGGCTGGGGCGTGAGGGGTTGCCAAGTCGTGGTCATGTGCTGCGCCTTGTCGGTTTGCTGTTGCGCTGAATGTACCAAACGCTGCTTTGACTGCAGCATTTTGGGTTGACTCTTTTTGCCAAACACAACAACCAAGTTGCTATTATTTCAGGAGCAGATTGCGCCTATATTTATTTGGCTACAGGCCAATTAAGCTTAAAAACACCTATTTTTTGCCAAAATAAAAGCCCGCAGGCTTCGCAGCCAGCGGGCTTTTTGACTTTAGACGATCAGATCAGCGGTTGTAAGCAGTCTCACCGTGTGAAGTGATGTCCAGGCCTTCGCGCTCGTCTTCTTCATTGACGCGCAGGCCAATGGTCAGGTCCACAATCTTGTATGCAATGAATGACACCACTGCTGACCAGACCACAGTGATCAGCACTGCCTTGGTTTGCACCCAGACCTGGCTCACGATGGAATAGTCAGCGGCAGTGACCATCGTCACAGTAACCCAATCGGCCACATAGCCTGGGCCGCCCAGTGATGGGGAGTTGAACACGCCGGTCAAAATAGCGCCCAAAATACCGCCAATGCCGTGAATGCCGAACACGTCGAGTGAATCGTCAGCGCCAAGCATTTTCTTCAGGCCGTTAACGCCCCAAAGACAAGCAAAACCAGCCAGCAAACCAATCACCAAACCGCCGCCAATGCCGACGTTACCGGCTGCAGGCGTAATCGCCACCAAGCCAGCCACCGCACCAGACGCCGCACCCAACATCGATGCCTTGCCGCGCATCAGGGTTTCACCAACGCACCACGCCAACACCGCCGCAGCGGTTGCACCCAGCGTGTTGATGAACGCCAGGGCGGCAAAGCCGTTTGCCTCCAGTGCAGAACCGGCGTTAAAGCCAAACCAGCCTGCCCACAACAAGGCAGCGCCCACCATGGTCAGTGTCAGGCTGTGAGGGGCCATGGCTTCTTTGCCGTAGCCAATGCGCTTGCCGATAACGTAAGCGCCCACCAGGCCAGCAACTGCTGCATTGATGTGCACCACGGTGCCGCCCGCAAAGTCAAGCGCGCCCATCTGCCAGATGTAGCCTGCCTTGGCAGTCATCGCGTCCACTACCTCTTTGCCGGTGTATGCATCAGGGCCCATCCAGTACCAGACCATGTGCGCCACTGGCAGGTAGCTGAAAGTGAACCACAGCGCCATAAAAAGCAACACAGCTGAAAACTTGATGCGTTCTGCAAACGCGCCAACAATCAGGCAGCAAGTAATGCCAGCAAAGGTGGCCTGAAAAGCTGCAAACACGATTTCAGGAATCACCACGCCTTTGCTGAACGTGGCGGCATTGGCAAACGTGCCTGCCGCGTTGTCCCAAATGCCCTTCATGAACAGGCGGTCAAAACCTCCGAAAAACGCATTGCCCTCGGTAAAAGCCAGGCTGTAGCCATAAATGAACCACAACACCACCACCAACGAGAACGTGACCATGACCTGCATCAGCACAGACAGCATATTTTTGCTGCGCACCAGGCCGCCGTAGAACAGCGCCAGGCCGGGCACCACCATCAAGATCACCAAAAGCGTAGAGACCATCATCCACGCGGTATCGCCCTTGTTCGGCACAGGGGCGGGTGGAGCTGATGCAGCAGCGGCTGGCGCAGCAACTGCGGCTGCGGCGGCTGGTGCAGCCACTGCTGCGGCGGGCGCGGCAGCTGTAGCTGCTTCAGCGGGCTTGGCTGCTTCGGCAGATGCAGCGGGTGCTGGCGCGGCGGTTTGCGCAATAGTGGCTGAACCGCTGGCAAACAAGCTAAATCCCAAAACGAGGGAGGCGAGTAGTTTTTTCATATCTGTGTTTCTTGTATAGAAGGGCGTTTAAAAGTCTGGACAGGCTTGCGCCCTACAGTGCTTCTTTGCCGGTTTCGCCGGTGCGAATACGCACAACCTGCTCCAGGTCGTACACAAACACTTTGCCGTCGCCAATTTTGCCGGTGCGGGCAGCGCCTTCAACAGCTTCAATCACGCGGTCAACCAGATCGTCAGACACGGCTGCTTCAATTTTTACTTTGGGCAAAAAATCGACCACGTATTCGGCTCCGCGGTACAGCTCGGTGTGGCCCTTTTGGCGGCCGAAGCCTTTGACTTCAGTGACAGTGATGCCCTGAACACCAATGCTTGACAGCGCTTCACGCACCTCGTCAAGCTTGAACGGTTTAATAATGGCTGTGACCAGTTTCATGAAGTACTCCGCTGCTTATAAATTGAATCAGTGCACCATTCAGCACTTTTCATGCCAGTCGCGCCCGTCTACCGATTGGTTCAATCCCGCGTTAATCAATTTGTTACGACGGCATTTGTGCTCGGTACAGGCCACGTTTTTCATCCTTATGCACCACAATAGCGCACTTTTGCCTCACCTGGCAATTCGTGCACCGTTTTAATGCATCAGCTACCGAGGTTTATTTTGAGTTTATCCATCGTGCAAAGCCGCGCCCTGCTGGGATTGGCGGCCCATCCAGTGTGTGTTGA
>JANPDQ010000497.1:0-1553 GCA_031431575.1 Polaromonas sp. | reverse complement strand
CGCCACTGCCGTGTTCAACAGCACCGCGTCAAACCCCAGCTCCATCACGGCAGCGGCGTGCGACGGGCGGCCCAAGCCGGCGTCAACGATGAGTACCGCATCCGGCAGGCGGCGGCGCATCGTCTCCAGCGCATACGGGTTGAGCGGCCCGCGCCCGGTGCCAATCGGCGCGGCCCACGGCATGATGGCGGCGCAGCCTGCGTCGCGCAGTTTTTGCGCAATGACCAGATCATCTGTGGTGTAGGCAAACACGGCAAAGCCTTCTTTGGTCAATGTTGTGGCGGCATCCAGCGTGGCGTGGGTGTCAGGTTGCAGCGTGTAGTCGTCGCCAATGACTTCGAGTTTGATCCAGGTTGTGCCAAAAATCTCGCGCGCCATCTGCGCCAGCGTGATCGCCTCTGCCGCCGTGTGGCAGCCTGCGGTGTTAGGCAGGATGTGCGTCTTCATCGCCTGTACCCGCTGCCAGAAGCTGTTGCCCCCGCCACTTTCAGGCTGCAGGCGGCGCAGGCCAACGGTCAGCACCTGCGTGCCGCTGGCTGCTACTGCGTCACTCAAAATTTGCGGTGAAGGGTAGTGCGAGGTGCCGAGAAACAGGCGGCTTGAAAGGGTCGTTCCTGCGACTGTGAAGTCTGACATGTCAGCCCCCTGTTATTGGTGTGACGATGTCGATACGGTCACCATTTTCAAGTGCGCGTTCAGGCCACTGCGGGCGCGGCACAAAGGTGTTGTTGATGGCGCAGGCAAAGGCAGACTCTAGCTTGTAGCCGCGTGCCAGCAACAGGGCTTGCAGGGTGCCCGCCTCGCTTGCCAGGCGCTCACCGTTCAGAGAGATATCAATCGTCATGTAGTAATTTTCCTTGCAAATCATCGACCAGCGCAGGCGCACACAAATAGCCATGCCGGTACAGGCCGTTGATGTGCCAGACACCGTCACGCTGCTCGACGCGCGGGCGGTGATCGTCCAGCGCCGGGCGCAGTGCTGCGCTCATCCGCAAAACGCGCGCCTCACCAAAAGCCGGATGCAAACTGTGCAGCGCGCTGGCCAGCTCCAGCACTGAGCGCACGGTCACCGGGCCTGCATCTTCGGACTCAAGCTCAGTCGCGCCCACGACAAATTCACCATTCGGGCGCGGCGCCACATACAACTGATAACGCGGGTGCATCAGGCGCACCGGGCGTTTGAGCGTCACGCCTTTGCACTCAACTCTCAGCACCTCGCCTCGCACGCCGCGCAAGGTGGGCAACTGCGACTTGCTGCCTGTACCGCGCGCATCAACGGTAATGTCAAAGCTGTGTTTCTGATCTGCGCAAACGATCGCCTTTGATTCAAGCACTTCAACAGCTTTCCCTTCATGCCACTGCACACCCAGGCGATCCAGTTCAACCGCCAATGCCGCCATCAGCTGGTCGTTGGCCAGCTGCCCCTCACCTGCCAGATACAAGCCGCCGCTGAAGCGCCCCGCAAGCAGGGGTTCATATTGCGCCAGCGCTGCTGCGTCCAGCGGTTGCACTTGCGCTTTGCTGGCGTCAGGCAGCTTGTGGTGCAGCAGGCG
>JANPDQ010000496.1:0-4677 GCA_031431575.1 Polaromonas sp. | reverse complement strand
CGTGTTTATTGATCTGTGAGCATAAAACTATATCAAGCGTGCACGCTGCGCAGCACAACTACTGGCAAGCCCGCAACACCTCAGCACCATACGCCTCCAGTTTTTTCACGCCAATGCCTGCAATGCCTTCAAGATCTGTTGCGGACTGCGGTGCGCGTTCGGCAATAGCGCGCAGCGTGGCGTCGTGAAAAATGACGAAGGCAGGCAGGTTGTGCTCACGTGCAACCCCAGCGCGCCAGGCTTTGAGTCTTCCCAAGCGCTCCAGTGCGCCAGCATTCAGCGCCGATTCTGCGACTCCTTTTGCTGAAGTTTTCGTCACTTTTTTGCCGCGCGTTGCTTTGTCGGCCGCCGTTTGCTCGCGCAAAAATACGCTCACTTCGCCCTTTAGGACGCGCCGTGCATCGGCCATCAGTTGCAGCGTGCTGAATGCTTCTGCATCAACATAGACCATGTTTTTAGCAATCAATTGGCGCAGCACGGCACGCCATTGAGCTTCACCCAAATCGTTTCCGATGCCAAACGTTGAGAGTTTGTCGTGGCTGTGCTGCAGCACTTTCTCGGTCGCTTTGCCGCGCAAGATATCCATCAAATGTCCCGCGCCAAAGCTGATGCCGCTGGCTTGCTGCACGCGGTAAATGCAGCTCAGCATTTTGCGGGCTGCGTCAGTGGCGTCCCATACTGCAGGTGGTTGCAAACAGTTGTCGCAGTTGCCGCAGGGCTGGCTGTCTTCATCAAAATAATGCAGCAAACTAACGCGTCGGCAACGCGTGTCTTCTGCCAAATTCAGCAGTGCATCCAGCTTACCGCGCATGACTGCTTTGAACTCCTCGCTCGCGGCTTCGCTGGTGTCAATCATGCGGCGCTGGTTCACCACGTCGGCCAGGCCGTACGTCATCCAGGCGTTGGCGGGCAAGCCGTCCCGGCCGCCCCTTCCTGTTTCCTGGTAGTAGCCTTCGATGTTTTTCGGCATGTCCAGGTGCGCCACAAAGCGCACATCGGGCTTGTCAATGCCCATGCCAAAAGCAATCGTGGCGACCATCACCATGGCGTCGTCGCGTAAAAACTTGTCTTGCCGTTGCTGCCGAATGCCTGCATCGAGCCCTGCGTGGTACGCCATAGCGTTGATCCCCGCGCCTTGCAGCGTGTCAGCAATTTCTTCTACCCGCTTGCGCGACTGGCAATACACAATGCCCGCCTCGCCTGCGTGCTCAGACTGAATAAAACGCAGCAGTTGCCGGGTGGCATCGAGCTTTTCAACAATCGTGTAGCGGATGTTTGGGCGGTCAAAACTGCTGACGAACTGCGCCGCATCTTCAAGCTTCAAGCGTTCCACCATGTCTTGCCGCGTCAGTGCGTCGGCCGTGGCCGTCAGCGCCATGCGCGGCACGTCGGGAAACATTTCGTGCAGCAGGCTCAAACTTCGGTATTCAGGCCGGAAGTCGTGGCCCCATTGGCTGACGCAATGCGCCTCGTCAATTGCAAACAGGCTCAGTTTGCCGCGTTGGTGCAGGCCGCGCAGCAGCTCCTTCATGCGCGGCGTGTTGATGCGCTCTGGCGCGGCGTACAGCATGGTCAGCTCAGCGCGCTGCAACTGGCCTTCAAGCGCTGCGCTTTCGTCAAAGCTTTGTGTCGAGTTCAAAAACGCTGCGGACACGCCTGCCTCATGCAGCGCACCGACCTGGTCGTGCATCAACGCAATCAGCGGTGAGACAACGATGGTTACGCCGTGGCCCGCGTTTTGCCGCGCGATGGCGGGGATCTGGTAGCAAAGCGACTTTCCGCCGCCAGTGGGCATCAGCACCAGTGCATCGCCGCCGCGCACCACGTGGTCAACAATGGCGGCTTGCGGGCCGCGAAAGTCTGCGTAGCCAAAGACGCTTTCCAGAATCTCAAGCGGAGAGGGCGCGTGCTGCAGTTCAGTCAATTAGAAACCATCACTTGCTATTAAAATATGAGCTGTTAGCGCCCGTATTTATTGCGCTAAATGCCTATTTTGTATAAAATTTACATCTGTTCCCACGGCAGCCCGTCAAAGCGCCAGCCTGACACAGTAGAGCGTTTGAACTGCGCATCCAGGTCGCCCTCAAAGCCGTGCACCACGTGCTGAACATCAGTAAACCCGGCGGCCTCCAGCGCTTTGCTGGCCGCAAGGGTTCGCTGGCCAGAGCGGCAAATGAGAAGCAGAGGCTGCTGTTTGCTGGTGGCTTCAACGGCCACCGCGTCAGCAAACTTGCTTGCGTCGGGCTGCAGGTCGGGGTATTCGTACCACGGCACATTCACCACACCGGGAGGGCGGCCCACATACAGCGATTCAATTTCCATGCGCACATCCACAAACAGGGCGTCGGGGTGGGTTTGCAGCCAGGCGGCGGCTTCTTTGGGGTTGAGGTTTTTCATGGCATTGAGGTGAACCCCGTATTGTCGGGGAAAGCGCAATGCGAATAGACCGGCTTTAAAATCGAAAGATGAAAACCCAAGCCTACACCCGCGGCCAGCAACTGCCTGCCATTCTTGAACAACGCATTGCCATCCTTGATGGCGCGATGGGCACGATGATTCAACGCTTCAAGCTCAACGAAGCGCAGTACCGTGGTGAGCGGTTCAAAGACTTTCACAAAGACGTCAAAGGCAACAACGAATTGCTCAGCATCACCCGCCCAGACGTGATTGCTGACATTCATGAAAAGTATTTGGCTGCGGGCGCCGACATGATTGAAACCAACACCTTTGGTGCAACCACCGTGGCCCAAGCCGACTACGACATGGCAGAGCTGGCGGTGGAAATGAACCTTGAGTCAGCCCGTATTGCGCGCGCTGCGTGCGACAAGTACTCCACCCCCAACAAACCTCGCTTTGTGGTGGGCACACTTGGGCCCACCCCAAAAACCGCCAGCATCAGCCCCGACGTGAACGACCCCGGCGCGCGCAACACCAGTTTTGAAGAGCTGCGCAAGGCCTACTACGAGCAAACTGAGGCACTGGTCAAAGGCGGCAGCGATGTGCTGCTGGTAGAAACGATTTTTGACACCCTCAACGCCAAAGCCGCGCTGTTTGCGATTGACGAGTATTTTGACCATTCAGGAGAGCGCCTCCCGCTCATCATCAGCGGCACCGTGACGGACGCGTCAGGACGTATTTTGAGCGGCCAAACCGTCACCGCGTTTTGGCACAGCGTGCGCCACGCCCAGCCGCTGGCCGTCGGCCTGAACTGCGCGCTCGGCGCAACACTGATGCGCCCTTACATACAAGAGCTGGCACGCGTGGCGGGCGACACTTTTATCAGCTGCTACCCCAACGCTGGCCTGCCCAACCCAATGAGCGACACCGGATTCGATGAAACGCCAGACGTTACGTCGCGCCTGCTGCACGAGTTTGCAGCCGAGGGCCTGGTCAATATTGTGGGCGGCTGCTGCGGCACCACGCCAGAGCATATTCAGGCCATTGCGCAGGCCGTTGGGCCTGTGGCCAGGCGAGGATTGAACGGCGGATATTTTTACAAAGAAGCCGCGTAGCTGGGAGTTTTAAGCACCGGCCCCCTCGGGGGTTGGGGATTAAACGAAGCGAGCAACCGTAGAAGTCAGGGTCTTTTCAAGCAGGGGCCGCAGAACCGGCTTTGCCGGGCTGCAGGCGCAGCGGCCTCCTCGGGAGGCAGGGAGTTACACGAAGTGAACGACCGTGGAGGCCACATCCTCACCGTGGGGGCCTATGTGGGCATCAAGTGGTCAATTTCTTGCTGCATCGCTTGCACCAGCTGGCTGTACATACGCAGCTTGTCGGCGGTGTCGCGCAACCGTTCGGCGATCCGCATCGACACGGCCAGCATCAGTTTGGCGGCGGTGTGCGGGTCTACTTCGCTGAGTTTTTCAAGCGCTGCGCGCGAGAGCACCGCACAGCGCGCATCCATGGTCGCAGTGCACGATGCCTGGCGCGCCTGGCCATCGACCAGGCCCATCTCGCCAATCAGGCTGCCCGGGCCAAGTACCGTAACGGTCACAGGCGTTGTGCGGCTGACCACAATGTTTTCAACGGTTACCTCGCCTTCAAGCAGCAACAGCATGTAGCCAGTGTCGGTTTCGTCGCCCTCTTTTATGAACGTCGTGCCCATCGGGATCTTCATTGGCAGCATGTAACTGACAACTTTCAGCGCATCGTCATACGATAACTGCATGAGCGCGGTAGGTGCAATCAACAGCTTGGCTGCCAGCTCAGCGGTGCTGGAGCCTTCAATTGCCCGCATCCTGTCTTTTGAATTCATCCGCTCTGGCGCTTTGCCTTTTGCTGGTTTTCTGGCGCCAAATAGTTTTTTAAGCATGGTCTTTGTTCGCGGTTGGCAATGCTGGTTTGGCAACGTACATGGTTACTGCAATGCGTTTAAAATCATCGTAACTCAAGGAGCGTTGCAGCAAGAACTAAATCTTGCGAGGCTTGGGTGACGCGTGCAGCATTTGCCCAGCACCGACGGCAACGACGCTCACCTAACAAAACGTTCAAGGTGAGCCCAGTGAGCCAGATTAAAACCCCCGAAATCCCGATGGTCCCACCCATGAAGTTGTCAGGGTTAGAGCCCGTCAACATCGGCACCGGCAGCTTGTTCGTCAACATTGGCGAGCGCACCAACGTCACTGGCTCCAAAGCGTTTGCCCGCATGATTTTGAATGGTGACTTTGAAGCCGCACT
>JANPDQ010000495.1:0-2936 GCA_031431575.1 Polaromonas sp. | reverse complement strand
GCTGTCAAATTCAACTTCTGGATCGGTTTCGCCGCCGCAACTGCCTTGATCTCTGGCGCTGCCTACACCCTGTGGATGTTCAAGCGCGTTTACCTGGGTCCAGTGACCAACGACGACGTCAAGGGGCTTACTGACATCAATACCAGAGAGTTTTTGATGTTGGGCCTGCTGGCTGTTGCAACGCTGTATATGGGCTTGTTCCCCAAGCCGTTCACAGATGTCATGAACAGCTCGGTGGCAGACTTGTTGGTGCACGTTGCCAGGCCCAAGTTGAATTAACAAGCTGAATTAAAAACAAAAATCAAAACAGAAATTTCAGATGATTGACAAACTCTCCTGGATCGCGGTCTACCCCGAGATCATTTTGCTGGTAATGGCCTGCATTATTTTGCTGGCGGACCTGTGGGTGAAAACGCCAAAACGTACTGGGACCTATGTCGTTACGCTGTTAACGCTGGGTGCCGTGGCCGCATTGCAGGCGTCTTACGCGCTGGGTGGTGAGACTTTTTACGGCTTTGGCAAGATGGTCGTTGTGGACCCGATGGGCAGTTGGCTCAAGTGCTTTTCCTGCGTGGCACTGATGGTGTCGCTGGTGTATGGCCGCCACTACGCATATGACCGGGACATGCTGCGCGGCGGCGAATTTTTCACGCTGAGTTTGTTCGCGCTTTTGGGTATGTTTGTGATGATCTCCGGGCACAACTTCCTGGTCATTTACATGGGTCTTGAGCTGCTCACTTTGTGCAGCTACGCTTTGGTGGCGCTGCGGCGAGACAACGCTACCGCCACCGAAGCAGCAATGAAGTATTTTGTACTTGGCGCGCTGGCGTCGGGCTTTTTGCTCTACGGTCTGTCCATGCTGTACGGCGCAACTGGCTCGCTTGACGTGAACGAAGTGTTCAATGCAATCTCCAGCAGGCAGGTCAAACACCAGGTGCTGGTGTTCGGGCTGGTATTTATTGTGGCGGGTTTGGCATTCAAGCTTGGCGCCGTACCATTTCACATGTGGTTGCCAGACGTCTACCAAGGCGCGCCAACCGCCGTCACTCTTTTGATTGGCGGCGCGCCGCAGTTGGCAGCCTTTGCAATTTGCTTGCGATTGCTGGTTGAGGGTCTTTTGCCACTGGCTTTTGACTGGCAGCAAATGCTGGCTATTTTGGCGATTGGCTCACTGCTGATTGGCAACCTCGCCGCCATTGCGCAAACCAACCTGAAGCGCATGCTGGCTTTTTCAACCATTTCTCAGATGGGTTTCTTGCTTTTGGGCATGCTGTCAGGCGTTGTCAATGGCAACCAGCTCAACGCCGAGTCTGCCTACAGCGCCGCAATGTTTTATGCAGTGACCTATGTGCTGACCACGCTTGCTGCTTTCGGAATCATCATGCTGCTGGCGCGCGCTGGCCATGAGTCTGAAGAAATTTCTGACCTGGCCGGACTGAACCAGCGAAGCCCGCTGTACGCAGGCGTTATGGCGGTGGCAATGTTGTCATTGGCCGGGCTTCCGCCACTGGTTGGTTTTTACGCGAAGCTCTCAGTGCTACAGGCGCTGATTTCATCGCAGCACACAGGCTACTTGTTACTTGCAGTGTTTGCTGTATTGATGTCGCTGGTCGGGGCGTTTTATTACCTGCGCATCGTTAAAGTGATGTACTTTGACGCGCCCCATGGCAAAGTTGATCCGATAGTTGCGCCTGCTGATGCACGCGTTGTGCTGACCATCAATGGTGCGGCCATTTTGATTTTGGGCATACTGCCTGGCGGTCTGATGACGCTCTGTGCGCAGTCTATTCAGAGCATTGTTAAGTCCCTGGGTACCTAGAAAGCGGCGCTTGCTCCGGTTAAAAAGCCAGACACCATGAAAGTTTTGGACCTCCAGTGCGCGCAGCTGCACTCATTTGAAGGCTGGTTCGCATCCGAAGACGATTTCCAGTCCCAGCTTGGTCGCAACCTGGTTCAGTGCCCGCTGTGCAATGACACTGAAATCGTCAAAATGCCCAGCGCACCCCGGCTCAATTTTGGCGGTCATGTCGCGCCTTCGGTAACTCTGGAGGATTCTGATGCGGCTGGCCCTGCAACGCATCCAACCCCAGCGGAATCAAGCAGCACCGAAATGGTAGTCTCGCGTGGCGGCGGGGGCAGCCCCGAGCAGCAAGCGCTCTTTTTAAAGGCGCTGCGCCATGTGGTTGCCAATACCGAGGATGTCGGCGACCGATTTGCCCACCAAGCGCGGGCAATGCACTACGGTGAAGCGGCGCCGCGCAGCATTCGCGGACAAACCACGCAGCGTGAGGCCATTGAGCTGCTGGAAGAAGGCATTGAAGTGATGCCACTGCCGATGCCAGCAGCGCTAAAAGAAACGCTGCAGTAGGGTTTATAGCCCCCACGGTCGCTCGCTTCGCGTAGCTTCCTGCCCCCCGAGGGGGTCGCTGCCCTTGCAGGGCGCAGCGCTGCCAGAGGCACCCCATCTGGAGGCTGTCCAAACCCGCTCAAGCGGGCTCGGAGCCGCAGCCTCCAGCCTGCGGTCTGGCAAAGCCAGTCCCGCGGCCCCTGTTTGAAAAGAGAAGCCGCTAAAACTGGTGGCTTCGGTGTTCCATCAAGGATACAAACCGCGCAACTCACGCGTGTGCAAAATCCGCTTGCAAGCCACAATAAAGGTCGCTGTTCGCAAGCTGACTTTTTGGTCTTGAGACACTGCCCAAACGCCGGCAAATGCATGCTTCATGATCTTGACCAGGCGCGCATTGATCTCTTCTTCGTCCCAGAAGAAGCTTGAAAAGTCTTGCACCCATTCAAAATAACTCACTGTCACGCCGCCCGCATTGGCGATCACATCTGGCAGCACCAAAATGTTGCGTGACTGCAAAATGTCGTCAGCGGCGGGCGTTGTCGGGCCGTTGGCGCCTTCAATGATCATGCGGGCTTTGATGCGGCCCGCA
>JANPDQ010000494.1:0-3352 GCA_031431575.1 Polaromonas sp. | reverse complement strand
GAAGTCAAAGGTGCAGGCCCCAAAGGCCGCATCACGCTGGATGACGTTCAGTCGTTCACCAAATCCGTTATGTCGGGCGCTGTGCAAACGGTGGCTCAAGCTGCCAAAGCACCTGCCGCATCTGGTGGCTCGGGTGTTGGTTTGGACTTGCTTCCGTGGCCCAAAGTGGACTTCACCAAGTTTGGTCCAAATGAACGCAAAGAAATGGGCCGGATTAAAAAAATCAGCGGTGCCAATTTGCTGCGTAACGCGATTGTGATTCCGGCTGTCACCAACTTTGACGATGCCGACATCACCGACCTCGAAGAGTTTCGTGTCGCGACGAATAAAGAAAACGAGAAATCGGGTGTCAAAGTAACGATGCTTGCCTTCCTCATCAAAGCTTGCGTGTCAGCACTGAAGAAGTTCCCGGACTTCAATGCGTCGCTTGACGGTGATGCAATCGTCTACAAGCAATACTTTCACATCGCTTTTGCGGCTGACACTCCGAATGGATTGATGGTGCCAGTCATTCGTGACTGCGATAAAAAAGGCGTAATGCAGATCAGCGCAGAGATGGGCGAGCTGGCCAAAAAAGCGCGTGACGGCAAACTCAGCCCAGCTGAAATGCAGGGCGCATGTTTCACCATTTCTTCTCTTGGCGGCATCGGCGGGCGCTACTTCACACCCATCATCAACGCCCCTGAAGTCGCTATTTTGGGTGTGTGCAAAAGCAATATGGAGCCCGTGTGGGATGGCAATGAATTTCAGCCACGGCTGATGTTGCCGCTGTCGCTGACCTGGGACCACCGCGTCATTGATGGTGCAGCTGCGGCGAGGTTTAACGCCTATCTCGGACAAATTTTGAGCGACTTCCGCCGAGTCTTGCTATGACCACTGTGGTGGTTGTGCGCAAAGCGGGTCAGGTCGTGATGGCCGCAGACACCATGGTCACGTTTGGCGATACGCGGCTGCCGCACCGTTTTGAAGCCAACAGCAAAATTTTTAAGGTTGCTGGTCCGCAAGGCATCAGCCACATTGGCATGGCGGGTACGGTGGCGCATTTTCCGGCGCTGCGCAAAGCCATTACCGCTTTGCCCAAAGAAGACTTGAAGCTGGGTTCAAAAGACGAGGTGTACGACACCTTTTTAAAGCTGCACCCGCTGCTGAAAGATAACTTTTTTCTGCAAACCAAAGAGGACGACAACGACCCGTACGAGTCGATGCAGTTCACTGTTCTGATAGCCAATGCCAGTGGTATTTACGGCTTGTACAGTTACCGCGAAATTTTTGAGTTCAAAGAATTTTGGGGTATTGGCACGGGGCGCGGCTTTGCACTGGGCGCCATGCACGCCGCTTGGGGCAAATCCAAAACAGCCAAAGAAGTGGCCATGGCTGGCATGCACGCAGGTTGCGAGTTTGACAAAAACTCTGGCGGCCCGATTGATGTTTACTCTATTAAATTGAAAACCTAAAAGGCTTGGTCATGTTGGAAATAAAAGTGCCTGACATTGGCGATTTTGACGAAGTCACCGTGATTGAACTGCTGGTGAAGGTGGGCGACAGCATCAAGGTTGACCAGAGTTTGCTGACGGTTGAAAGCGATAAAGCGTCGATGGAAATCCCGTCGTCGAGCGCTGGGGTGGTCAAGTCGATCAACGTCAAGTTGGGCGACAAGGTCAAACAAGGGTCAGTCGTTTTGAGCCTTGAAAGTACAGAATCAGGGGCTAATTTAGTGTCAAAAGAGCCTGTAGCCCAACAAATACAGGCGCAAGCAGCTCCTGAAAAAGTAGCATCTGCTGCTACCGCAGCACCAGCTGCAAACAGCTTTGCAGGCACGGCCGATCTGGACTGCGATTTGATCGTGTTGGGCGCTGGCCCAGGCGGCTACAGCGCCGCCTTCCGCGCTGCGGATTTGGGGCTGAAAGTCATTTTGGTGGAACGCTACGCCACATTAGGCGGCGTGTGTCTGAATGTGGGCTGCATTCCATCGAAAGCACTGCTGCACGTTGCAGCGGTGATGGACGAAGTCAGCCACCTGGGCGCATTGGGCATTGAGTTTGGGCCACCTAAAGTCAACATCGACATGCTGCGCAGCCACAAAGACAAAGTGATCGGCAAGCTTACCGGCGGCTTGGCTGCCATGGCCAAAATGCGCAAGGTGACTACAGTGCGCGGCGTGGGACAGTTTGTAGGTAGCCACCATTTGCAGGTTGAAGAAACCAGTGGGCCGCAGGGTCAAGAAAAAACCGGCAAAACCCAAACCATTGCGTTCAAAAACTGCATCATTGCGGCTGGTAGCCAAGCGGTGCGCTTGCCCTTCATGCCTGATGACCCGCGCGTGGTCGATTCCACCGGCGCACTGGGCCTGAAAGAAGTCCCCAAACGCATGTTGATTCTCGGTGGCGGCATCATTGGCCTGGAAATGGGCACGGTCTACAGCACGCTGGGCGCTCGCCTGGATGTGGTGGAAATGATGGACGGCCTGATGCAAGGCGCAGACCGTGATCTGGTCAAAATCTGGCAAAAAATGAATGCACCGCGTTTTGACAACATCATGCTCAAAACCAAAACCGTCGGTGCCAAAGCCACTAATGCTGGCATCGAAGTCACCTTTGAAGCATCAGAAGCGGGTGGTAAAACGCCGCAGCCGCAAACCTACGACCTGGTACTTCAAGCTGTAGGCCGTACTCCCAACGGCAAAAAGCTCGCGGCTGAAAAAGCTGGCGTTGCCGTCACAGACCGCGGCTTCATTAACGTAGACATTCAAATGCGCACCAACGTGTCCCACATCTTCGCCATCGGCGACATCATTGGTCAGCCCATGCTCGCGCACAAGGCGGTGCATGAAGGGCATGTCGCCGCTGAAGTCATTGCCGGTGAACTGCAAGGTAACAAGGAACTCGCCAGTGCAGCGTTTAACGCCAGAGTCATTCCAAGCGTCGCCTACACAGACCCCGAAGTCGCATGGGTAGGCCTGACAGAGGACGAGGCCAAAGCCAAAGGCATCAAGGTCAAAAAAGGCCTGTTCCCCTGGACTGCATCAGGCCGAGCCATTGCCAACGGCCGCGACGAAGGCGTGACGAAGCTGCTGTTTGATGATTCACCCGAGGCCCACGGCCACGGCAAAATCCTCGGCGGCGGCATGGTCGGCACGCATGCCGGCGACATGATCGGCGAGATTGCATTGGCGATTGAGATGGGCGCCGATGCGGTGGATATCGGAAAGACAATTCACCCGCATCCGACGCTGGGCGAAAGTATTGGCTTGGCGGCTGAAGTGGCGCATGGCAGTTGTACAGATCTGCCGCCGACCCGCAGGTGAAGCAAACCACTATTGTGGGACGGCTTTGATAAGCAGACGCGTTACGGT
>JANPDQ010000493.1:0-2060 GCA_031431575.1 Polaromonas sp. | reverse complement strand
ACGAAGGCGCGGGCGAGCGCAACGCGCTGCTGCTCACCGCCTGACAGCACTTTGGGGTAATGCGACAGCCGCTCGCCCAGGCCGACGCGTTTGAGCATTTCCAGCGCCATGCTCCGCGCATTTTTGGTACCCGAAAGTTCCAGCGGCAACATCACGTTTTCAAGCGCTGTCAAATTCCCCATCAACTGAAAGCTTTGAAACACAAAACCAACTTTTTGTGCCCGCAGCGCAGCGCGGTCGTCTTCACTCATGGCAAAAATATCTTGGCCCGCCAGGCGCACAGTGCCGCTGGTCGGCGTGTCCAGCCCCGCGATGATGGACAGCAGCGTGCTTTTGCCGGAGCCCGACGCGCCCACAATCGCAGCCGTTTCACGCGGAGCCAGCGTGAAATGGATGTCGCGCAAAATAGTCAATGTGCCAGTCGAGTCGCTGACGGACTTGAAAATATGGTCAACAGCAACAATTGAAGAGGCGTTGCTGGTGTTGTCGGTGGAACTGGAAATTGTTTTGCCAGAATCGGAATTTACGGAATCAAACATGTTGCCCTTGTCAAACTTGAAGATCAGTTTTTTGAAGATATTGCACTGTACCAAGTGGAGCGGTTCGCGCGTTGCACAAGGGCTAGCCGTTTCCGTGGGTATGGCGCTTGTCCTACTTGTCGCCCTGCCCATTCGTGCAGCAACACCGGCGGGCACTATTTTGATAGTCGGTGATTCGCTCAGCGCTGAATATGGCTTAAAACGCGGTACCGGCTGGGTACCGCTGCTTGAAAAGAAATTGGCCGCCGAGAAAATCCCCGCAAAAGTGGTCAATGCCAGCATAAGCGGCGACACGACTTCTGGTGGGCGCTCCCGGCTTGCGGCGCTGCTTAAAACGCACAAACCCGGCATTGTGGTGATTGAGCTCGGCGGCAACGACGCGCTGCGCGGCCTGCCGCTGGACATGACCGAAGCCAACCTGACGGCCATGACCCAAGCCGCAAAAAAAGCCGGTGCAAAAGTGCTGCTGCTGGGCATGCAAGTGCCGCCCAACTACGGCGGCGCATACGGTGCGACGTTTTCAGGCCTGTTCAGCAAGGTTGCCAAGGCAGAGAAAGTCGCACTGATGCCGTTTTTCCTGACGGGTGTGGCCGACGTACCTGACGTTGCTGCGCAGTTTCAGGCTGACCGCATTCATCCGAACGAGCAGGCACAGCCCAAAATGCTGGCCAATGTGTGGCCTGAGCTGAAAAAGCTCATCCAATGAGCTTGACAAAAATTACAGCCACAGAGGCACTGAACAAACTCGGTGGTTTCTCAGACGTGATCGACGCGCGCAGCGAAGGCGAATTTGCCGAAGACCACTTGCCCGGCGCTGTCAACTGGCCCAGCCTGAACAATGCCGAGCGCCAACTGGTCGGCACTGAATACAAACAGATCAGCGCCTTCGACGCCAAAAAACGCGGCGCAGCTTTGGTCGCCAAAAACATTGCGCGCCACCTGGAGCGTGACGTGATCCACAAACCGCGCGACTGGCAGCCGCTGGTGTACTGCTGGCGAGGCGGCAAACGCAGCGGTTCGCTGGCGCTGATTCTTGACCAAATTGGTTTTAACGTCACGCTGGTTGATGGCGGCTACAAGGCTTTCAGGGCGGCGCTGGTGGCCGACTTGCCACAGCTCGCGGCGCAGTTTGACTACCGCGTGATTTGCGGCACCACGGGCTCGGGTAAAACGCGTTTGTTGCAAGCGCTAGCAAGCCAAGGCGCGCAAGTGCTGGACCTGGAAGCGCTGGCCAACCACCGCTCGTCGGTGCTCGGCGTGATTCCCGGCTTGCCGCAGCCGACACAAAAAGCGTACGACAGCCTGATTTGGGCCGTCCTCAAAAGCTTTGACGCCGCGCGGCCTGTGTACATTGAAAGCGAAAGCAAAAAAGTCGGTAACGTGGCGATACCTGAAGGCCTGATCACCGCCATGCGCGCCGCGCCCTGCCTGCAACTGGATTTGAGCGAGGACGAGCGAGTCGAGTTGCTGCTGGAGGACTACGATTTCTTCGTCAAAGACATTGATTTTTTCTGCGATCGC
>JANPDQ010000492.1:0-2838 GCA_031431575.1 Polaromonas sp. | reverse complement strand
GAAATCATTGACCTGGTGTTTGCAGTGGACTCTGTACCAGCCATCTTTGCCATCACCAACGATCCGTTCATCGTCTACACCAGCAATATTTTTGCAATTTTGGGGTTGCGCGCACTTTACTTTGCACTGGCTGCCATGGTGCATCGGTTCAAGTATTTGAAGTATGCGCTGGCTTTGGTGCTGGTGTTTATTGGCACCAAAATTTTCCTGGTGGGAATCATCGGGAAAATACCGCCGGTATTCTCGCTGAGTGTGACGTTCGGGCTGATTGCCGGCGGTGTGTTGGTATCGCTCTGGAAAACGCGTAATGACTCTGTGGGTGTTCTGGACAAGTCGTAAGTTAGACGGGGCCTGAAAAATGGCTTTGCGCCGGCTGAATCTGGTGCAACTGGTGAAGTTGCTGTCAGCCCACCCTGCGTAATGGCCATGGCGCTGGCTGGTTTGAAGCCGTTAATTGGTCATTGGCCATCACGTACTGCGCATCAGGCCATCGAGCCGCGTGTCCCACTTGCTGCCCGGCAACACGTTAGCCATGGCGGAGTCGGACATCGCAAAAGTACTGCGGAGTATTTGCGCAAGCACCGCACGGTAGTCATGGTGGGCGGGCAGGTCACGTGCTTCATTGAGGTTGCCGCGCGCCATGCCGGTCCATTGGCCGTGCCAGCGCCCGCCATTAACGCGGTTGCCGATCAGCCACAGCGCATTGCCAAAACCGTGGTCGGTGCCCCGTGTGCCGTTTTCTACGGCGGTACGGCCAAACTCGCTCATCACCACCACCATGTCGTTAGGCTCTGAAAAATCTTGCCGCAGTTGCGCAATCGCCCGGCCCAGGTTGCCCAGATTGTTGGCTAGCTGGCCTGTAGCGTTGCCCTGGTTGGCATGGGTGTCCCATCCGCCTGCAGACAAAAAGCCGAGCGCCAAGTTGCGATCGTTGCGCATGAGTGTGCCAAGGTGCTGTGCGTCAAGTTGCAGGCCGACCGGGTCTGACGCGCCGTTGCTGGCGGCCAGCATTTGCGCGTTTTGTGCTTGTGTGTTGGGCGGCGTTCCGTCTTTGTCAAGGCTCTTGTCCACGGCGGGCCCCATTCGCTTGCCGTCCATCTCCATTTTCTCGGCATTTAATTCTTGCGCGCTTTGCATACGGCTGCCTGCGCCTTGCCTGAAGGCCTCGCTGATTTTGTCATTGCCGGCATACAGGTCCATCAGGGCTTGACGGGTTTTGTCGTTGGCCAGGACGCCGGTGCGCTGGGCTGCCTGGCCGCGCGCGATGAGTTTTACCGGCGCATCACCCGCCAAAATTGCCGGATTGGCCTCACCGACACCTATTGCGGCGGCGGTGGTTTTGCTGCTGTTATTGCTATTGCTATTGCTATTGCTATTGCTATTGATATTGCCAGCGGCTTTGTTGAGCCAGCCCGGCGCGGCACTTGTTTTGCCGCTTTGTGCAATTTCCATTTCGTATTGCGCGGCAAAGTGCGAACGGTTGGGCGCGGGCAAACCGGTGCTTGGCACCACGCTCAGCACGCCCTGTTGCCACAGGGGCAGCAGCGGCGCAAGGGCAGGGTGTAGGGCAAAGGTGCCGTCGAGCTTTAGTGCTGTTTTGCCAGTCCCGTCCGGCGCGGCTATGGCGATGTTTGGCCGATAGGCGTAGTAGTCAGTGTCGGTGTAAGGCACAAAGGCCGACAAGCCGTCGTATGCGCCGCGCAGCATTACCACCACCATGCGGCCTGCGTTTTTACCGCCTTGCGGTTTAGCCTGTGCCCACACGCTTGAGGCAGTGCCGGTCGCCAGCGCGATACCAGAGCCAAGTAGAAGTTTGCGGCGGGAAAGGTATGGGTTGTGCATGTTCTTTTCTCCTGATTTATTTGCGCATGAAGTCTGGGCTGGCCAGCATCAGGCCAGTGCGCGTTGCGGCTGGTTCAAGCGCTATACGCTCACGGGTTGCCGTGCTTAAAAAGGGTTCGAGATAGGTCGGTGCAGCAATGCGGCCGCCTAGTGCCAGGGCGAAGTCTGCACGCCTCGTCAGGGCTTCAGGGGCAAGCCAGGTGGCGGCATCGGTTTTGTAGCCGTCAGGTGTTTGCCAGCCGTGCATGGGCTGGCCGGCCTGGTTTAAAAAGCCTAACGTAAGTTGAACGTCGCGACGCTCTTTGACGCCGCCGCCTGCGGCAAGTGCTGAACACGCAAAGTCCAGTGGGGTTTTGAATAAAGTGTTCTCTGGTCGCCAAAAGTCGGGTGACTCGACCAGCGTTCGCATTACCGCCCGAATGTCACCCTGCGTGCGCGTAAAGGTTACGGCCAGCGCGTCAACTAGCGCGGGCGTTGGCGTGTCAGATACAAAAGTGGTGGCAAGGCGCGTGGCGATTCTTTTGGCGGTAGCAGGGTGGCGCGCCAGCATGCGAATGGCGTCTTCGCCTTCTAGCACACCGCCAGAATTAAACGTGCGGCCTAGTAAAATTTTGCTGCCGGTGTCGTGCAGGCGCTCTGCAAATCGAAAGCCTTCGCCCTGCTGCAAGCCTACGGTCCAGCCCGTCAAGATGCGGGCAAGCTCCCGCACATCGTTTTGCGTGTAGCCTGCATCTACGCCCAGTGTGTGCAGTTCCATCTATTCACGGGCGTAGTTTTCGTTCAGCCCACGGGCGTTGCTTTGCGCCTGGTCTAAATAAAACAGCATAGCCGGGTGGCGTGCGCTCGCCAGCAGCAGGTCTTCAAACTTGCCAAAAGCGTTGGTGCGTATGGCATTTGCGGCGTAATTCCCCGCAAACGGCCTGACGCTGGCTTTGCCAGTGAAAACATTCAAATGGTTAAACCAGAATTCGGTCATTTTCGCCAGCAGCGGGTTTT
>JANPDQ010000491.1:0-4760 GCA_031431575.1 Polaromonas sp. | reverse complement strand
CGGGCAGCCGTTCACCTTCACACCAGTACGCGCTCAATGCCGCCATGGTTGGCCGAATCAACATAGGTCTGCAACCAGTCTTTGCCCAAGATTTGGTTTGCCATTTCGACAACTATGTAGTCGGCCTCCAGCAAACCGTTTTTCATGTCGTCCTGGTAGCGCGACAGGCCTTGCAGGCAGCTTGGGCAGCTGGTCAAAATTTTGACGTTTTGCTTTTCAGCTACTGCGCCAGATGCTCTTAATTGCGCTTCACCCTTTTGCAATTCTTCTTCTTTTCTAAACCGCACCTGGGTTGAAATATCAGGTCGCGTCACGCCCAGCGTACCGGACTCACCGCAGCAGCGCTCGTTCTTTAAAACGTTGTCGCCCAGCAGCGCTTTCACAGTTTTCATCGGCTCTTGAAGCTTCATCGGGCTATGGCAGGGGTCGTGGAACAAGTAGCCCCTTCCTCCAAATTCAGCGTCACCATTTTCAGGCCGCAGCGTAATGCCTTTTTCAAGCAAATACTCGTGAATATCAATGATGCGGCTGCCGGGGAAAATCTTGTCGAACTCATAGCCCTGCAACTGGTCATAACACGTGCCGCAGCTCACCACCACGGTTTTGATGTCGAGGTAATTCAGCGTGTTGGCCACGCGGTGAAACAGCACCCGGTTGTCGGTAATGATTTTGTCGGCTTTGTCAAACTGGCCGCTTCCTTTTTGCGGGTAACCGCAGCACAAATAGCCGGGTGGCAACACGGTTTGAACGCCTGCATGCCATAGCATGGCCTGTGTGGCCAAACCGACCTGGCTGAACAGCCGCTCGGACCCGCAGCCAGGGAAGTAAAACACCGCTTCCGTCTCAGCCGTGGTGGCTTTCGGGTTGCGAATGATGGGCACGTAATCTTTGTCCTCAATGTCAAGCAAGGCACGTGCGGTCTTCTTCGGCAGCCCGCCGGGCATTTTTTTATTGATGAAATGAATCACCTGCTCTTTGATAGGCGCTTTACCCAATGTCGACGGCGGCTTTTCGGTTTGCTTTCGCGCCACGCGTTTGAGCAAATCGTTGGCCAGGCGCTGCACTTTAAAACCCACATCAACCATCGCGGTGCGCATCACCTTGATGGTTTGCGGGTTCGTCGCGTTTAAAAACACCATCGCCGCTGCATTGCCGGGTCGGAAGGTTTTTTGACCCATTTTGCGCAGCAGGTTGCGCATGTTCATCGAGACTTCGCCAAAGTCAATATCGACTGGGCAGGGGCTCAGGCACTTGTGGCAAACCGTGCAATGGTCGGCCACGTCTTCAAACTCTTGCCAGTGGCGGATAGACACGCCGCGCCGGGTTTGCTCTTCGTACAAAAACGCTTCGACCAGCAGCGACGTCGCCAAAATTTTGTTACGCGGGCTGTACAGCAAATTGGCGCGCGGCACGTGGGTGGCGCAAACCGGTTTGCATTTGCCGCAGCGCAGGCAGTCCTTGACGCTGTCGGCAATGGCGCCAATGTCGGACTGCTGCATGATGAGGGATTCGTGACCCATCAAACCGAAGCTGGGCGTATAGGCATTCGTCAAATCAGCATGAATAGAACCCCCACGGTCGCTCACTTCGTGTAGCTCCCTGCCCCCCGCGGGGGCCGCTGCGCCTGCGGTCTGGCGAAGCCAGTCCCGCGGCCCCTGCGTGGTGAGATTTTCGTCGAAATTATGTTCTATTTTGGCCTCCAGCCCAATAGATATAGGCGCACGCAGCTCTTTATTTCGTAGCAACTTGCCTTTGTTGAAACGTCCCTCAGGGTCCACTTTCGCTTTGTAGTCAGCAAACGGCTTCAGCTCGGCGTCGGTCAAAAACTCCAGCTTGGTGATGCCAATGCCGTGCTCGCCAGAAATCACGCCGTCGAGTGACCGCGCCAGCACCATGATGCGTTCGACCGCATGACGCGCGGTTTGTAGCATCTCGTAGTCGTCGCTGTTGACTGGCAAGTTGGTGTGTACGTTGCCGTCGCCTGCGTGCATGTGCAGCGCAGCCCACACGCGGCCCTTGAGCACACGCTTGTGAATCGCCACGCATTCGGTAAAGATCGGCAAAAATGCTCCGCCAGTGAAGATGGCTTGCAATGGTGCTTTGAGCTGGGTTTTCCAGCTGGCGCGCAGCGTGTGGTCTTGCAACTGGTCAACCAGCGTATCGACGTTTTGCAGCCAGCCGGCCCACAGCGTACGAGTCTTGGCCACCAGTGCCAAAGCCTGCGATACGCGGCCTTCCAGCATCTCAGGCGAAGGCACATCACTCGCGTCTTCTGCCTTGCCCAGCGGCAAGTTGCCTTTGCTTAAAAAAGCGTCCAGGGCGTCGCACAGCTTGATTTTGTTTGCCAGGCTCAACTCAATATTGATGCGCTCAATGCCGTCGGTGTACTCGGCCATGCGCGGCAGCGGAATGACCACGTCTTCATTGATTTTGAACGCATTGGTATGGCGCGAAATGGCAGCGGTTTTTTTGCGGTCCAGCCAAAACTTTTTGCGTGCTTCAGGGCTAATGGCGATAAAGCCTTCACCACTGCGCGAGTTGGCAATGCGCACGACTTCACTTGTTGCCCGAGCAACTGCATCCGCATCGTCGCCTGCAATATCGCCAATCAGCACCATTTTGGGCAGGCCACCGCGCTTTGATTTGGTGGCGTAACCTACAGCCCGCAAATAGCGGTCGTCCAGATGCTCCAAGCCCGCCAGCAACACAGGCGAGCCAGCCGCCTCGCTGCGCTTTTGCTCAGCAAACATGAAGTCTTTGATTTCAACAATGCTCGGCACCGCGTCTTTGGCGTTGCCAAAAAACTCCATGCACACGGTGCGGGTGTGCACCGGCATGCGGTGAACAATCCAGCGGGCGCTGGTGATCAAGCCGTCGCAGCCTTCTTTTTGAATGCCAGGCAATCCGCTTAAAAATTTGTCGGTGACGTCTTTGCCCAAGCCCTCTTTGCGAAAGCTTTTGCCGGGAATATCCAGCCGCTCTTGGCGCACGAAGGTTTTGCCGTCGGCCTCAAAGTACTTCAGCTCAAAGCTGGCCAACTCGGCATCGTGAATCTTGCTGAGGTTGTGATTTACCCGCGTCACCTCCAGCCACTGCGAATCGGGTGTGACCATGCGCCAGCTGACCAAATTGTCTAGCGCTGTGCCCCACAGCACGGCTTTTTTGCCCCCTGCGTTCATGGCGATGTTGCCGCCGATGCAAGACGCTTCGGCCGATGTCGGATCTACCGCGAACACAAAGCCGCCGCGCTCGGCTGCGTCGGCCACGCGCTGCGTGACCACGCCAGCTTCTGTCCACACCGTTGCGACTGGTTTATCAACGCCCGGCAGCGTGACCATTTCCACCTCAGTCATGGCCTCTAATTTTTCGGTGTTAATAACAGCTGATTTCCACGTCAAAGGAATCGCCCCGCCGGTGTAGCCCGTGCCACCACCGCGCGGCACAATCGTCAGCCCCAAATCAATGCAGCCCTTGACCAGGCCCGCCATTTCGACTTCTGTGTCAGGCGTTAGCACCACAAACGGGTATTCAACCCGCCAGTCGGTCGCGTCTGTCACGTGGGAGACACGCGACAGGCCGTCAAACTTAATGTTGTCTTTTTCGGTCAGCTTGCGTAAGCGGCGCGTGGCCTGGCGGCGCAAATCGTACATTTCTTCAAACGAGCGGGCAAAACGGGTCACCGCGTCGCGTGCGGCTTGCAGCAGCTCACCCACCACGGCATCACGCGCCGGGTCCACACCCGGCGTGCGGCGCTTTTCGACCTCGCTCAAGCGATGCTGCAGCGCATCGACCAGCAGCTTGCGGCGCTTGGGGTTGTCAAGCATATCGTCTTGCAAATACGGGTTGCGCTGCACCACCCACACATCGCCCAGCACCTCGTACAACATGCGGGCAGATCGGCCGGTTTGGCGCTCGCCACGCAATTGGTTGAGCAAGTCCCAGGCACGACTGCCTAGCAAGCGAATGACCACTTCGCGGTCCGAAAATGACGTGTAGTTGTACGGAATCTCGCGAATGCGCGATTCTTCCGTTTTTGCATCAACAGCAAAAACGCTTAATTCTTGAAGTGTTGTGGGTGCGTTCATCGTGGGAAATTCATGCGCTTTCTGGGGTATGCCGCAAGCGCTCTCTATTATTACCGCAGTGATTGCAGCGATGCAGCAAAGGGCGGAAAGCCGGATTGCACCCTGCTACCCCCATACAAACCCGCTGTGCCAAAAACTGGCGGCATCCTTAAATAGGACTGTCACAAATCAGAAATATGCTTTGCCTTTGCCAGATTTGTATTATTTTTTAGAAAGTCTTTATGAAACACCGTATCGCCGCATCCGCATTGGCCGCTTTGGCAGCCTGCCTTCCTTTGGCCAGCCAGGCCCAAACTGAAATCCAGTGGTGGCACTCGATGGGTGGCGCTTTGGGCGAATGGGTCAATGACCAAGCAAAAGACTTTAACGCCAGCCAGAAGGACTACAAAGTGGTGCCAACCTTCAAAGGCAGCTACGACGAGTCCATGACCGCCGCGATTGCCGCCTTCCGCGCAGGCAACGCCCCACATATTTTGCAGGTGTTTGAAGTCGGCACTGCCACCATGATGGCCAGCAAACAAGCCATCGTGCCAGTCACTGAAGTCATGAAAAGGGCCGGTATCAAGTTTGATGCGGGCGCCTACGTGCCAGCAGTTGCAGGCTACTACACCGCCCCCAGCGGCGATATGCTGAGCTTTCCGTTCAACAGCTCCACCACGGTTTTTCACTACAACA
>JANPDQ010000490.1:0-1632 GCA_031431575.1 Polaromonas sp. | reverse complement strand
GCAGGCTATTTGCGCCGTGCACTTAGCCAGCACGCCAGCGTGCGCGTGGCACCTGACCATCGCTTTTGCACACACCACTTCACCGGAAAGTAGGCCGCTATGCCCACCCTTCACCTGCGCATCGCGCCACTGCAAAACCCCGAACGCTATGCCAGCTTGGGCGCTGCGCTCACCCGCATCACTGCCACCGTCCTGCACAAAAAACCTGAAGTCACCGTGTTGATGATTGATGACTATCCAGCGGCCCGCTATTTGGTGGGCGGCCGTGATGCACAAAGCAGCACCGTTTGCCTGGAAATTTCAATTACTGCAGGCACCAACACTGAGGCCGAGAAAGCCGAGTTCATCAGCCAAGCCCACGCTGAGCTGCACCGCCAGCTGAGTGTGGACAAGCGAAATTTGAGCGAGGCCAGCTACGTCATAGTGCGCGAAGTGCCAGCCAGCGATTGGGGCTACGCCGGCATCACCCAAGCGGCACGCAGATCCCTCTCTGGTGCCGCAGTGCCTGGCGCTAGCGCCTAACTACCAAGAGCTGAATGGCCTCGGCTTGGGAAATTGGGCGGGGGGAGGGGCAGGTTACGGTTAACTTTGGCTCTGCATTCGCGTCTAACCGAACAGTACTACGGCATTGGGTTGAAGTGCTTGACGTGGCCTTAACTTAAGCGGTATTGACACACTACTGACACTACGCTGTCAGCAGCAGGGTTGGAGAATAATGGTCTTTAGCAACCCATGAAAATACATCATGCAACCCATCCGCCACACACTCAGCCAACCCCTCGCCATCGCAGGCATCAGCGTTCGCACCACCAATGCGGCAGAGTTCAATCCGGCCACAGGCCAAATCGCAGGCCTGTGGGGTCGGTTTTTCAGTGAAGGCTTGCCTGACTCGCTGCCCGGCAAGCGGGCTGATTCACCCAACTACGGCGTGTATTCAGGCTACGAGTCGGATTACATGGGCGCGTTTGACGTGACGGCGGGCGTCGCCACCACCCAGAGCGCGGGCGGGTTGGCGCTGCAAGCGGGTGACTACCTCGTCTTCAGCGGCACCGGGCCGATGCCGCAAACCGTGCTGCAAACCTGGGGCGTGGTCTGGCAATACTTTCAAAGCAACCCAAATGTGCAGCGCAGTTATGCGACTGATTTTGAAGCCTATCTGAGCCCGAACAAGGTTGAGATTCACATCGGCGTTAAGGCTTGACGCATGGCGACTGGCAAAACATGGCGCGAGCGGCTGGCGGGTTTTAAAAACCTGCCTGTGGTCAAACCGATTCCAGCGGCCATGCAAGCCAGGCACGGGCAGGGCAGCATCGTGATTCCGTCGCCGCCAGAGGTAGATGCCATCATGCGCGCAATCCCTGAAAGTCGGCTGGTGACGATTTTTCAAATCAGTGACCAGTTGGCGCATCAGCACGGCACCACGATTGCCTGCACCGTCACCACAGGTATTTTTGCCAACATGGCGGCGCGTGCGGCGAGTGAAGACGAAGCTGGAGGCAAACGCCACACGCCTTACTGGCGTTGCCTGAAGGCCAACGGCGAGCTGAATGCGAAGTACCCCGGCGGCATAGAAGGCTTGATGAACAAGCCTGAAGCGGAAGGCCATACCGTAGTGCAAAAAGGCAAACGATT
>JANPDQ010000489.1:0-6293 GCA_031431575.1 Polaromonas sp. | reverse complement strand
CTGCGTCTCGCAAGCCATCATGGGGCAATTGGCCCTCGAACTGGCTGAAGGCTCGTTTAACCGCGTCACGGTGGACGGCGACACATCGACCAATGACTCGTTTGTGGTCATTGCAAGCAACCAAGCCAAGCATGCGCCCATTACGGTACTTAGTAGCGCTGACGGGCAAGTCTTGCGCGCCGCCATGCTGGAAGTGGCGACAAAACTTGCGCAGGCCATTGTGCGTGACGGCGAAGGCGCAACCAAGTTCATCACCATTAACGTTGCAGGTGGCAAGACTGGTGAAGAGTGCCGCAAAGTCGCTTACGCAATTGCGCACTCTCCACTCGTGAAAACCGCGTTTTTTGCCAGCGACCCGAACCTGGGCCGCATACTGGCTGCAGTGGGTTACGCAGGAATTGACGATTTGGACCAAACCAAAATTAATTTGTACTTAGACGATGTACTCGTCGCCAAAAACGGTGGCAGGCATGCGGACTATGTCGAAGCCGACGGCCAGCGCGTGATGAAGCAGAGCGAAATCACGGTGCGCGTGGAATTGGGCCGAGGCGATGCCACGGACACGGTGTGGACTTGCGATTTATCTTACGACTATGTGAAGATCAACGCTGACTATCGCAGCTAAATTGACTCCCCCCGATACGCCTTCGGCGTCTCCCCCTCAGGGGGCTCCATCTACGGCCCGGCAAAGCCGGATTCGTGCCGGCACTTGAAAAGACCCTGCCATGAATGAAAAGTTTGAACGTTTGATAGATCGCGCAGAGCAACTGATCTCCCGCATCGAATCGGTTCTGCCGCAACCCCTCACCGCGCCAGACTGGTCGACGTCTATTGCCTTCCGCTATCGCAAGCGCAGCTCGGGCCATGGCAGCCTGGAGCCGGTCAAACACATCGGCTACATGGCGCTCAACGACCTAAAGGAAATCGACGACCAGAAAGAGAAAATCCGCCGCAATACAGAGCAGTTCGTGAGCGGCAAGCCTGCCAACAATGTGCTGTTGACTGGTTCGCGCGGAACCGGCAAATCCTCCCTCATCAAAGCCTGCCTGAACGAATACGCAGCGCGCGGCTTGCGTTTGATTGAAGTTGACAAAGCCGACCTGACTGACTTGCCAGACATTGTGGACGTGGTCAGTGACTTGCCTGAAAAGTTTATTGTTTTTTGTGATGATTTGAGTTTTGAAGAGGGCGAGCCAGGCTACAAAGCACTCAAGTCGATTCTGGATGGATCGATCGCTGCTGCGTCACCCAACGTGCTGATTTACGCCACCAGTAACCGGCGCCACTTGCTGCCCGAGTACATGAAGGAAAACCTTACGTACACGCACACTGACGACGGCGAAGTGCATCCGGGCGAAGTGGTTGAAGAGAAAATCTCGCTGTCTGAGCGTTTCGGCCTATGGGTCAGCTTTTACCCATTCAGCCAGGACGAATATCTCACCATCGTGGCCCAGTGGTTGTCGTCATTTGGCGTTGATAAAGCGGCAATTGAAGCTGCCCGGCCTGCCTCACTGGTTTGGGCTTTGGAACGCGGCTCACGCAGCGGCAGAGTTGCGTACCAATTCGCCCGTGACTACGCCGGAAAGCACTTGGGCGCGTAGCGTGACGGTACTGGTAGCAGACGCTGACCGTCCACGCGAAGGTGGCGCTAACCGCAAAACCGTCGATGTTGCAGTTGGCGTGCTCATACAGCCCAACGGCGACTTTTTGCTGACCTCCCGCCCGCCCGGCAAGGTGTATGAAGGCTACTGGGAATTCCCAGGCGGAAAGCTTGAAGCGGGCGAGACGGTCGAGCAGGCTCTGCGCCGCGAGCTGATCGAAGAAATCGGCATCACGATTGGCCCGGTTCATCGCTGGAAGGTCGAGCTGGTCGACTACCCGCACGCTTTGGTTCAGCTGAACTTTTGCAAAGTGTTCAACTGGACTGGCGAGCTGCATATGCGTGAAGGTCAAGTGTTTGCGTGGCAATCCTTGCCAGTTACCGTAACGCCTGTTTTACCCGGAACGATTCCGGTGCTGCAGTGGTTTGCTGCGGAGCGCGGGTTTGCTCAGCCGCTGTTCGCTGCACTATCTGCGTGAAATGCTACATAATTAATAGCTGTTTGCGCCTGTTTTTGTTGCGCTAGAGGCACTATTCATATAAAAATTGCCTAATTTCCCGGCTTAAAGCGCTTTGCGCCCTAGTAATCCACCGAGTTTTCGTACCAGCCATTTGGGCGCGCTGCGCGAGCCAATCACAATTGCTTGATTCACTACGCCGGGCACGCAAATAGCGTCGCCACGCATGCAGGCATAAAAAGCGTCTTGCGCCACCGTTTCTGCCTGCCCGACCATAAAACTAGGGATCTGGCTGATCTTGTTGTTTGCACCCGACGCAGCGCCGAGCATGGCAGTTGCCGTCATACCTGGGCATAGCGTGGTGACGCTTATACCGCTCGGCTTGAGCTCTTCTGCCAGTGATTCGCCCAGCGACAGCACATATGCCTTGGTTGCTGCATAGGTCGCCAGCGTTGGTACCGGCTGGTAGGCGGCGATTGACGCTACGTTTAATATCCGCATGGTTTTCCCCTCGCCCGCGCGCTTTGTCATGCCCGGTAAAAAAGCCGAAAGCATGGCCGTGAGGCCTGAGATATTCACGTCAATCATTTGCTGATGGGTGCTGCCTGCCATGCTGGCAAACGCGCCCTGGTGCAACACGCCAGCGCAGTTCACCAGCACATCGACGTGCAGCTTTTTTTGGGCTACTCTGCTGGCCAATTGGCTCGCGGCATCAGGCAATTCCAGATCAGCGACCAGCACATGCCCTGGCGCGTCGTATTCTGCTGCCAGACGTTTGCTCAGCTCTTGCAACTTGTCGGCGCTTCGGGCCACCAGAATCAGCTCGTAGCCCGCTTCTGCAAAACAGAGTGCAAGCGCTTCTCCAATGCCTGACGATGCGCCGGTAACCAACGCCGTAGGTGCATTCGCCCTGGCTGACTTCGTCGCCTTCATTGTCTTGTCGGGTCGTGCCTGGGTTGTCATGTTGTTGTCCTTCTTGGCTGGCAAACTGAATTTTCGGTAAATCATATGCCCAACCTTGACGCCAAGCCATGAACTGGAATGCCTTTGTCGACAACTATTGCGAGCGCCTGCTGCCCGGCTTTTGGGGCGAGCCGCTGAACGCCATCAGCAATTTGGCTTTTTGGGTGGCGGCCTGGCTGGTGTGGCGCGCTTGGCATGCGCAACTTGCCCATTCAAGTTTGGCATCGCTTCGCTGCGGTGGTGACATCAAGGCTTTGCTGGTAGTGCTGCTGCTGATCGGCGCGGGCAGTTTTGCGTTTCACACCGTGGCCACCCGCTGGGCTGGCGCGCTAGACGTGCTCTTCATTGCGCTGTACCTTCACTTTTATCTGGCGGTGTACTTGCACCGTGCGGTTGGCCAGCGTTGGCGCTTTGCCTGGCTGGGCGTTCCGCTGTTTTTCGTGGCGAGCTGGGCGCTGTCAATGCTCTGGCGGCAAGTTCTGGGCATAGCAGAAGGCTACTTGGCGGCGTGGACTATTTTGCTGGCGCTGTGCGCACACAGTGCGGTTTTAAAACTGCCGTCTACCCGAGCGCTGGTTGCAGCAGCTGGCAGCTTTGCAGTCAGCTTGGGCCTGCGCCAGCTCGATGTGCCGCTTTGCAGCGATTGGCGCTGGGGCAGCCACTTTGCCTGGCACGTGTTGAACGCGGTAACGTTGGGCTTGACCAGCTGGGCAATGGTGCGGCTTCATTTGGCCAAACGCATATCTGATTAAATTGCTATTAATTACATAGCTGTTTGCGCCCGTATTTACTGCGCTAGGAGCATATTTGTCACATATATTACTTGCCGTAAGTTGCGGTCTGGCGTGCGGGCGACTAGCATTGCCCATGGCTCGAAACATAGAAATCAAAGCACACGTGGAAGACTTGGCAGCGCTGGCCAAAAGAGTTGCTGTGCTCGCTACCACTGGGCCAATTGACATTTATCAGGACGACACTTTTTTCAGATGTGCGTCTGGCAGGTTGAAGCTGCGTGCATTCTCAAGCGTTGCGGGAGAGTTGATTTTTTACCGCCGCACTGACCAGCAGGGGCCCAAAGAGTCCTTTTACCTCCGCACTCCTACGCAAAGCCCCAACTTGTTGCGCGAAACCTTGACGCTGGCATACGGGCAGGCAGGCAGGGTCGTTAAAAACCGCACGCTGTACACCGTGGGCAGAACCCGAGTGCACCTGGACAAGGTGCACGACCTGGGCGATTTTATGGAGCTTGAAGTGGTGCTGCAGCCAGGTGAGTCTGCCGAAGCTGGCGTTAATGAGGCGCACACACTGATGGCACAACTGGGTATCAACGCGTCGTCATTGATTGATACCGCTTATGTTGACCTGCTAACGCGACGCACAGCATCCGTTTAAGTACGCCTGGCATGATTTTTTAAGTAAAAGATGTCTCAAGCGCAACAAATATGGGTGCAAACTGCTATACAAGTAATAGCAAATACCTGAGTCACGAAATGAAGCTGTTTTTGGACACCTCACCAACCGAGCAGAAAATCAAGCAAACCCGCTAGCAATGCATTGGAAAACCGCAATGTCAAACTCTGTCCTCTCCCCAATTACTTCTCAATTGGGCGCACGCTCTACTGCACTTGACGCCATCAACGGCATCACACTTAGCGGGCGCACCGCCATCGTCACCGGCGGCGCATCAGGCTTGGGACTTGAAACGTCGCGCGCGCTGGCCAGCGCTGGGGCTTTGCTTACGCTGGCGGTGCGTAATCTTGCGCAGGGCCAAGCCGCCGCCGATGTGCTGCGTGCAGAGTATCCGGCGGCACAGGTTTCAGTCGGTTTGCTCGACTTGAGTGACTTGGCAAGCGTGCGTGAATTTGCCGCCGACTGGTTGGCCACGAACGAGAAGCTCGACATTTTGATCAACAACGCCGCCATCATGGCTTGCCCACTCACACGTTCCCGCAAAGGGTGGGAGGCCCAATTTGCCACCAACCATTTGGGCCATTTTGTGTTGACCACGGCGTTGTTGCCCGCTCTACTGAAGGCCGCGCAAAAAACGGGCGATGCGCGCGTGGTGTGCCTCAGCTCCTCCGGGCACAAAATCGCTGGCGTGGAGTTTGATGACATCCATTTCGAGCGCCGCGAGTACAACAAATGGAAGGCCTACGGCCAGGCCAAAAGTGCCAACGCCTTAATGGCGCTCGGCCTGCATGGGCGCTACGCAGGTCACGGCATCACGGCCAACGCGGTTCACCCCGGTGGCATCATGACAGGTTTGCAAAAGTTTTTATCAATGGAGGAAATGCGTGCTTTGGGCTGGCTGAAAGCCGACGACACCCCGCTGGATATTTTTAAAACCCTACAGCAGGGTGCATCCACCACGGTCTGGGCCGCAACAGCGTCGCAGCTCACGGGCAATGGGGGCTTGTATCTTGAAGACTGCCAGCAAGGCTTGCCGGCGGAGCCAGGCAATCGAGCGGCGGGGTACTCGCCGCATATTGCCGATGCGGCTGCCGCCGAACGGCTGTGGGCGGTTTCTGAAGCGCTGGTGGCGCGTTAAGTTAACCAAATAACCTGTCGGTTGCGCCAAAGAAAAAGCCGCAGACCCAAACGGGTTTGCGGCTTTCTTCATTTTTTGGCGGAAGCTGTGAGATTCGAACTCACGGAGGACTCGCATCCTCGGCAGTTTTCAAGACTGCTGCATTCAACCGCTCTGCCAAGCTTCCAAGCCTGTTAGTTTAACCTTTGTCGCAAGCCGGGGTAGGGCGGGCACTCAAAAATAACGGGTTTTACGCGGCTTGCAGCATGCCTTTTGTTTCAATAAATGCCACCACCTCCGCCAAACCCGCGTTGGTTTTCAGGTTGGTCATGACAAAGGGTTTGAGGCCTTTTGCCGTTGTGCGCATGCGGATGGTGTCTTGCTCCATCACGTTCAAGTCAGCGCCCACGTAGGGTGCCAGGTCGGTTTTGTTGATGACAAACAAATCGCTTTTGGTGATGCCGGGGCCACCTTTGCGGGGGATTTTCTCGCCTGCTGCCACGTCAATCACGTAAATCGTCAGGTCGCTCAGCTCGGGGCTGAAGGTGGCGGCCAGGTTGTCACCGCCTGACTCGACAAACACCACGTCGGCGTTGGGGAAGTCCACCAGCATGCGGTCAATCGCCTCTAAATTAATCGATGCGTCTTCGCGTATGGCGGTATGCGGGCAGCCGCCAGTCTCGACCCCCATGATGCGGTCAGCATCAAGCGCGCCGCTGACGGTGAGAATGCGCTGGTCTTCCTT
>JANPDQ010000488.1:0-2875 GCA_031431575.1 Polaromonas sp. | reverse complement strand
TTTGTCGCAACCCGGAATGCAGGTTTTAAGTACTTCGGGGTCGTTGAGCGCGTCCCAAGCCTGCTGCTGCGTAATGGCCAATTGGCGACTGCCTTGCATATCCATGAGAGTTTTCCTTTTTGATTTACTTTTTCATGATGGTCGCCAGGCTGGCCGCCAACTCTTCAAGCTTGCTTAAATTGTGCACTGCCAGCATGCCGTGCGCACTTGCATGCAGCGCCGCAGCACCTTGGGCGAGTGGCGCATAGCCATCAAAGCGCATCAAGGGGTTCAGCCAGAGCAAGCGGCGGCTGCGGCGGCGCAGCCAGGCCAGCTCTTTTGCCAGCTCGGCCGGCTCACCGGTGTCAAGACCATCAGTGATGACAAGCACCACTGTTCGCCTGCCAACCAGTCGCCGAGCGTAGCTTTCCCGCAAGCTCGCCAGCGATATGCCAAGCTGTGTTCCGCCTGCAAAATCTTCAATCGCGTGGCTGGCATGGGCGAGCATTTCGTCGGTGTCCGCCTGCTTGAACGCGGGGGTCAAATCGGTCAGACCCATGCCGAACGCAAACACGTCGCGGTGCACCTGGTTGCGCGTGGATGCATGCAAAAACGCCAGCAATAAACGCGAATAACGCTCCATCGAGCCTGAAACATCAACCAGCACCAGCAGCGGCAATGCCCGCTGGCGGCGCTGCAAGCGCGGCAGGTGTATCAGCTCACCACCAGTGCGCGCAGCACGTTCCATCACCCCAGGCCAGTGCATGCGTGGGCCAGCGCTGGCGGGCCTGCTGCGGCGCGACGCAAACTGTGGCAGCGGCAGTTTGATGTTGCGCGCCAGACTTTCAACCAGCCGGTATTCGGTAGCTGAAAGCGCGTTGAAATCAGCATGCTGCAGGCGCTGAATATCGCTGGCGGTCATCACTGCATCAAATTCAATCTTTTGATCTTCAGCAGTGGGCATGGTTTGCTGGCCAAATTTTTTCTGCGCTTGCAGTGCCTCTTGCACCCGGGGGCGGCGCTTGCTTGGCTCAGCCTTGCCACCCGCAGATGGAAGCAGTTGCGCCAGCAGTTTGTTCGCTACTTTAGGGTCTTGAAAATACACATCGAACAGCTCGCGGAACACGAGCCGGTCTTGCTCGCGGCTGATCATTACGGCTTCAAACGCAGCTGATAAATCATCACGCTCGCCCAGCCCAACTGCTAGCGCTGCAGTGTTTGCCAGCGCGATTTTCTGGCTGTCGACTTTCACGCCTGCGCGGCGCAGGGCGCGCCCGAAACCGGTCAAGTTATCGCTCAGCTTGCCTTCACGCGCATCACCTAACAGCAAAACATCGCCCCCACGCTTGTCGCTTCGCGTACTTCGCTGCACCTTGCAGGCCGCTGCTCGCCAGAGGCGTCGCTTGTGTAGCCTGTCCAAACCTGCACAAGCAGGTTTGGAGCCGCAGGCCACAGCCCCGAGGGGGCTAATTTTCCTAGGGGCGGCCCGTCGGAAAATTGTACTTTCCGTGGCTCATGCATGTCACGCCTCTTCAGGGGTGAGCAGCAATTGCGCCATCTCGTGGGTCATGGCGGTCACGTCCTCGCGCTGCTTGAACAAAATGCCGGCGGTGTCCATTACTACTTCGGGGTCAACGGCCAATGTGTTCAGCGCAATCAGTGCTTTGGCCCACTCAACGCTTTCAGCAATACCCGGTGCGCGCTGAAAAGCATTGCCAAATGGTGCGCGCCGCAGCTTGTCAACAAACGCTGCAACCTGAGCCGACAATTGTTCGCTGGCCTCGGGCACCTGCGCCCTGACAATGGCCAGCTCGCGCTCACGCTCGGGGTAGTCCAGCCAGTGGTACAGGCAGCGGCGCTTGACTGCGTCGTTCAAATCGCGCGTACGGTTGCTAGTCAAAATCGTAACTGGCGTGCTGATGGCCCGAATGGTTCCAATTTCAGGAATACTCACTTGATACTCACCCAAGTACTCAAGCAAAAAAGCCTCGAAGGGCTCGTCCGCTCGGTCAACTTCATCAATGAGCAGAACCGCACCGGGAGCGGGCGCCTGCAAGGCTTGCAACAGCGGACGGCGAATTAAATAACGATCTTGATAAACCTCGCGCTCGATGTCAGCGGTGTTTCCTAGCCCGCCGCCGCCGGGCCGCCCGAAGTCGGCGGACGCCCCTTCGGGGGGCAGCGAGGACACGCCAGCGCCGAGCGTGGGGGCCCTTAATTCTGCGGCACGCATGTGCAGCAGTTGCGCGGCGTAGTTCCATTCGTACAGGGCTTCACGCTGCTCCAGGCCGTCGTAGCATTGCAGGCGAATCAATTGCCGCTGCAGCGCTACGCTGAGTGCTTTAGCCAGCTCGGTTTTGCCAACACCCGGCTCGCCTTCCAGCAACAGCGGGCGCTGAAGCTTGAGCGCCAAAAATACAGCCGTTGCGAGGCGGCGGTCAGCAAAATAGCCAGCCGCCTGCAGCGCTGCGCTGAGCGAATCGATAGAGGAAAAAAGTGTCATTTGCTATATATTTAGTAGCTGCTTGCGCCTATTTTTATTAGGCTAGAGCACTAAAAGATAGAGAAAAAGCCAAATTTGAGCCTTTTTGACTCAAATTTGGCGGCAACTTCAGGCCAGTGCCATCGCTACACCACGCTGCGTTTGTACGCTGATGATGTTGGCGCGGTAAGCGGCTGTGGCGTGGATGTCGTGGTTCAAATCCGTCGGATCAATTTTTACACTGGCTGCCGCTTCTGGCGTGAAGCTTTTGTTGAGTGCGGCCTCAAGAGCAGCATGGCGAAACACGCCGCCGCTGGACGCGCCGGTAACAGCCACACGCACGTCGCCGTCGAACTGCGCTACAAACACACCCACCATCGCAAAGCGCGAGGCTTGCTGTTTGAACTTCATATA
>JANPDQ010000487.1:0-2724 GCA_031431575.1 Polaromonas sp. | reverse complement strand
TGTACCTGGCCATGCAGCACGGCCTGAAGGCTTCCAACTACCCGTTAATCCCCGAGGACTTTGACCGCCGCCAGTTGCCGCCAGCCTTGATCGAGCACCGCAAAAAGATTTTTGGTTTGACGATTGCGCCGGAGCGTTTGTCGCAAATCAGAAACGAGCGCAGGCCAGACTCGGTGTATTCCAGCCTGTCCAACTGCCGCCACGAAATTCATGAAGCAGAGGCGATGATGCGGCGCGAGGGTATCAGGTGGTTGTCGACCACAACCAAGTCGATTGAAGAAATTGCCACCACCATTTTGCAAGAAATCAAGCCTGAGCGGCTGGAGTATTAAACCTTGTCTGGTGCAATATGCTACTAAATTAATAGCTATTCGCGCCTATATTTGTTGCGCTAGAGGCCGAATTGGTATAAAAATAGGCCCCTAAGGCTGCGCTGGCAGCAATCTGAGCAATTTGCCTGATGCCGAATCCGTCACCACGTACAGCAAGCCGTCCGGGCCTTGGCGCACGTCACGGATTCGGCCGTCGCCGCTGAGCAGTTTGGTCTCCCGCACCGCCGCGCCACCAAACGGTGCGGCCAGCTCCATACGGTTTAAGTAGCCAAACTTCAGAGATCCAACCATCAGATTGCCCTGCCAGGCTTTACCGTAGCGCTCGCTGGTTACAAACGCCATGCCTGATGGCGCAATCGACGGCACCCAGTAATGCAGCGGCTGGGCCATGCCGTCCTTGGCAGTGATTCCGTCGCCAATTTTGCCGCCGCCGTAGTTTTCGCCGTAGGTGATGACGGGCCAGCCGTGGTTCACGCCCGGCTTGGGCAGGTTGATTTCGTCGCCGCCTTGCGCGCCGTGCTCGTGCATCCACAGCGTACCGTCTGGGGCCAGCGTTGCGCCTTGCGCGTTGCGGTGGCCGTAACTCCATATTTCCGGGAGCGCCCCGGCGCGGCCAATAAACGGGTTGTCGGGCGGGACCGAGCCATCTTTGTTGATGCGCACGATCTTGCCGTGGTGGTTGTCGAGCTTTTGCGCGTCTTCCGCGCGCGAATAGCGGTCGCCCAGCGTTAAAAACAGCTTGCCGTCGGGTTTGCCGTTTGCGCCTAGGCTGCGGCTTTCAACAATCCGGCAGCCAAAGTGCAACGTGCTGGAGAATTTCGGTTTTTGGCTGAAGATCACTTTCACATCGGCCAGACGTACACCGTCGGCACTTAACGTAGCTCTGGCAAGCGCGGTGCTGTTGGCGTTGCCCACCGCGGCGGGTTCAGAATAGCAAAAATACAGCGTTCGGTTGGTTGCAAAATCGGCGTCCACAATGACATCAAGCAGCCCGCCCTGGCCGGCCGCTGCGACTTCAGGCAGGCCTTCGAGGGGATTGTTCACTTTCCCGTCGGCCTCAACAATGCGCATGCGGCCAGGGCGTTCAGTCACTAAAAACCGCCCGTCCGGTAAAAAAGCCACCGCCCATGGGTTTTGCAGGCCACTCGCAACCGTTTGAGGCTTCACGCCTTGGGCCTGCGCGGGCGCAATCGATGCAACAAGCGCTATGAATAAAGTAGCTGCTTGCGCCCGTTTATATTGGGCTACAGCACGATTTGGCGTTAAAAATGACGCTGTATTCGGCATTTCTGGTTCCTTGGTCAACAGATTTAGATTGACACAACTATCCCACAGGCCGGCGGTTTGCGCTTTAGGTCCGTGAGTACGGAATTGGGTTTATTCGTTACAAATCAAGGGTTTACAACTAAAGCCTAGAAACAACTTGAGGTTGACTTGCCACGGTAACTTCTAGTATCCTGCGGGTCATGCGATTTACGCCCCTTTTCATTTGTATCGTTTTGGCCGGTTTGCCGGTGGCCCATGCGAATGCTGCACCAGCTGGTGCGGGCGATGACCTTGACAAATTGCTGGCAGACAAAGGCTTTCTTAATCAGTTTGAGCAAGTCCGCCAAACGGTGGGTAACAAGGCGTCTGACCTGGTCGTCAATGCCATGGGGTTTTTAGGCGTGCCCTACAAGCGCGGCGGCAACACAGCAGACACCGGTTTTGACTGCAGCGGCTTCGTGCGGGCGATGTATGAGCAAACCATTGGCCTGGTATTACCGCGCCGGGCAGACCAACAAGCTGCCGCCACGCAAAGCATCGACAAATCCGACCTCAAACCCGGTGATTTGGTGTTTTTCAATACGCTCAGGCGCACTTTCAGCCATGTTGGAATTTATGTAGGTGAAGGCCGATTCATCCATTCCCCCAAGCCCGGCGCTGAAGTGCGGGTTGAAAGCATGAAGATCGACTACTGGGCCAGCCGCTTTGACGGCGCGCGCCGGGTGCAGCCTGCGGCTACAGCCATAGCTGCTGACTAGCTGCCCTGAAGCGCTGCGAACGCGGCAATCACTTCGCTCGGTGCCTGCACCAGCTCAATCAGCACACCCTCCCCGGCAATCGGGAATTCATCGTTCGCTTTGGGGTGCATAAAGCAAATATCAAAACCAGCCGCACCTTTGCGAATGCCGCCGGGGGCAAACCGCACGCCTTGAGCAGTCAGCCATTCAACCGCCTTCGGCAAGTCGTCAATCCACAAGCCGACGTGGTTGAGCGGTGTGGTGTGAACTGCGGGCTTTTTATCTATATCCAGCGGCTGCATCAAATCAACTTCGACCTTGAAAGGGCCAGTGCCAATAGCGCAAATGTCTTCGTCGACATTTTCGCGTTCACTCACGAAATTGCCGGT
>JANPDQ010000486.1:0-7004 GCA_031431575.1 Polaromonas sp. | reverse complement strand
GCTGGTCGCACACAGGCGTAAACAACCTGGCGATGCTGAAAACGACGTGCTGACCCGGCTGATCGGTGACGAGCAAAACGGCGAAAGCTTGAGTGAAGCCGAGCTGCTGCAAAACTGCATCTTCATTTTGAACGCAGGGCATGAAACGACCACCAACCTGATTGGCAACGCGCTGGTAGCTCTTGATGAACAGCCCGAAGTGAAAGCCCAGTTGCTATTAAAAAAGAAGCTGCTTGCGCCTGATGCTATTGCGTTAGAAGCCTATTTAACCAATATTGTCGATGAATTTCTGCGTTTTGAGCCGTCAAACCAGCTTAGCAACCGCCGCGCCTTGCAGGACTCTACCATCGGCGGTGTCCGCATTGCCGCAGGCAGCCTGCTCACCCTGTGCATAGGCGCGGCAAACCGCGACCCCGAAGTGTTTGAGCAGCCCAATGTCTTGACGCTTGAACGCGCCAACAACCGCCACCTAGCGTTTGGCTTGGGCATTCACCAATGCGCAGGCATGAGCTTGGCACGGCTTGAGGGCCGCATTGCCATCGACCGGTTTTTGCAGCGTTTCCCCAACTACCAACTGCTAGAGCCACCCACCCGAGGGGGCCGCGCGCGTTTCAGGGGGTTCTTGCATGCGCCCTTTTCTGTGTCTAGATAATCCGAATCTTGGTCAATATCGCAAGCGTTAAGTTTGACCGCGCGTTTTCACGCAGCTTTACAAGCGTCCAGCACCGGGGCGCATCTACAAGCAGCGCTCTCGTTGAAGGTTTGATTCCAGCTACAACTAGATTCTTGGCTCGCTGAAAACGAGCTCAACCCCTGATTTTTCTGAGGAACTAGATATTGACGCTTTTAGTGTTCCCATCGGCGCCTTTAGGCTAGCGCCAAGTGGGTTGGTTGTCTCGCTAGCGCTTTCTGGTGAAGCTGCCGTCGGCATAAGAACCTGAGGGTCCCCACCCAGCCGCACACCGCTAAGCAGCCGTTCAAACACTTCTTGCTCTTCTTGACTAGGCGGCCACACTACTTTGAATTCAGAGACGTGCTGGCGAATCGCCTCAATTACTTGCCACTCAGGCGCATTTAAATATCCTTCCGTATCGTCACCATACGATTCGACAACCGCTTCGAGTTGCGGTGCCGTGTCAATTTCGAGTCGCTCACGCCAAGCTGATCCGTACATTTCATGCATCGCGCCCATTGCAATCAACTGGTGCTCGGCCAGTGAATCGGGTTTGCGCGCATCAGGCAGCGGGCTAGCGGTCTTTCCCCACTGAAACCATTTATCCAAAGAAGCTCGAACCAGATCGAGTTGTGTTTCATCGTTTTCTTGGCCCTGTTGCAACATGGCTAAATAGCGGATACGGTTGCCAAAGCGCTTGATGGCGCGCGGCGTGCTGCGCTTGGTGGCTACCACGCGAGTCCAGATCGTCAGCGCCTGGCGAAACTGGGGTGAGTCGCGGGTTTCTTGAACAGCCGTTCGCAGCAGCCGCAGTAAGATAAAGCCGCCGACCAGCGCAAGAGGAATTAGCGCCACCAGCAGCCATACAAGCATAGACATCGCGCTGACTGATGCGCCGGGTTCAACGCTTACCAGCGACTTCGGAAGGGGTTGAGTCTTAACGCCAGTGCCAGCGGGAGGCACGACTGGCGGCGCAACCGCCGTGGTGCCGCTTACAGCAGGTGAAGGTGCAGTTGCAGCAGCAGGCACATCCACTGCTTGTCTTTTGGCCATGTCGCCCAGTACCCCAGACAAGCCAAGCCCCACCAACACCGCACCCACCAGCGCCACCATAGGCCATAAGCGCTTCAGGCCTTGCCACGCGCTAATCACTGAGCGACGCGGTACTGGCTCGGGTGCTACCAGAAGCTGGTGAGCCAACGCGTGCTCGCGCGTGGGCACTTTGATTTCAATGTTCACCAGCTTTTGCAAATAATCAGCCGCATAGTCGCGCCGCTTGCCCAGGGCTGCATCCGGTGCTGGCGCCGCGGCCGTTGCTGCATCCCGAGGCGGCTGCGCTTGGTGCAACGCCATTTGCTGCATCTCGCCCGCAATGTCTTTGAACGCCAAACCCAGCGCGGCCTGCACCCGCTCGGTCGCCATGCCAAACAGCACAAAGCATTCGCCCGCCGAGGTCAGGTAGTTCACCGCCTCCATCACCTCCAGAACCGCCGCATGTTGGCAACGGTCCAGGTCGTCGATCACGATCACCAGCCGGTTGGGCAGGGCTTGAATCAGTTCGTTGAACTCGCGGGCAAACTGCGCCCTGAAGTCGTTTTGCGCCGCTGCTGTTTTCAGGCTCATGCCGTCGTGCACCTCGGCCAGCAGCACCGAGGGGTTGATACCAAACGGCTTGGTGGCTTTGAAAAGCGTCCACGCAGTGGTCAGCAGCGCCGCCAGGGTGGCCAGCCACTGGCCGATCATTGGCACTTGCTGTAGCCAGCTCCAGCCATGCGCGGCAGCAACAGTACCCGCCTTGGCGCCGTTCAAGGGTCGCGTTAAGTTAGCAAACCAATCGACCCCACCGGCATTCAAGCTCAAGCCCACCAGGGTGGCAATGGCGGTGATCAGCAGCAAACTAATGGCAAAGTTGCGCTGCGAGCGCAACCACAGCAAGCGAAGGCGAAACAGCACACCCTTCAAAGACAGCAGCCGGGGTACGGCCTGGGCTTTGACCGCTCCCAGCAGTGCGGCAAACAGATGCTCTTGCTTTTGGTGATGCCAGGCGTTAAACCAAATCGCCTGGTGTCCAAAGCGCTTCATGTCGGCGCACACCAGCCGCATTAACGAGCTTTTGCCACTGCCCCAGTCGCCCGTTATTGCCAGCGTGAGCGGTGGGCGGGTTTCAGTGTTACGCAAAAAACGGGAAATACCCCGCGCCAGCCCGCCAAACTCCAGCCGGTCGTCAGCAGGCTGACGAACTTCTGCATCCGACGCAGCCATGTCGGCCACCGATTCGCCGGCTGCGCCAGTGGGGCGCTGCGACCATGACAGCCACGCCAGGGCTGCGGCCAGCAGTACTGCTAAGGCGTACCAAGGGGCTGGGTAGCGGTTGTAGGGCTCGGCGGAGTACCAGGTTCTTCCGCCATCGGTAGTAGCAATGATGGCCCCACCGCCGCCCACGACCCAGCCTCGCAGGCCCTCAGTATCGAAGTACACGGCATTCAACTCTTGCGCTGTCACGCCTGTCTGCGTGGCCCAGGTTTTTCCGCCATCGCTAGTAGCAAGGATGCTTCCGCTTTCACCCGCGTAGCCCACAGCCCAACCGCGAAGGCCATCGGCATGAAACCTCACCGCGTTCAGCCACCCTTTTGTACCGTTGCCGTAAGCCATCCAGGTTTTCCCACCGTCGGTGGTAGCCAAGATAGTCGTGAGTCCTGCAGTCTTAAGCAGGCCACCGCTAATTGCCGCTATGGTGCCGTTGTCATCAAAAGCCCAGCCGCGCAAGCCATCGGTATGAAGGCTGATAGCTCTCAGCTTCGCCGTGGTACCACTTGGCTGCGCTACCCAGGCTTTTCCGCCATCGGAAGTTGACACGACCGTACCGTCGTCACCCACAGACCACCCGCGCAGGCCGTCGGCATCAAAACTTATTGCACTCAGCCATGCTTTCGTGCCGCTGGTCTGCGTCAACCAGGTTTTGCCACCATCGGCAGTTGCGACGATGGTTCCTTCAAGCCCCACAGCCCAACCGCGTAGACCATCAGTGTGAAAACTCACTGCATCCAGCCGTGCTGCGGTACCGCTTTTCTGCGTGACCCAGGTTTTGCCACCATCGGAAGTTGCTAGGACGGTGCCCCTGAAACCCACAGCCCAACCGCGCAAACCATCGGCATGAAAATTGACCGCTATCAACGAATTTGTAACGCCGCTGCTCTGAGCAAGCCAGGTTTTGCCACCATCTGAAGTGGCCAAGATGGTTCCCTCGAATCCAGCTGCCCAGCCGCGTAAACCATCGACGTGGAAATGCACTGCATCCAGCCGCGCTGTGGCTGCGCCGCTGGTAAACACTATCCAGGATTTGCCGCCATCGGAAGTTCCCACGATGGCTCCCCGGTACCCCACGGCCCAGGAACGCAAACCATCGGGATGAACACTCACCGCCTCTAACTGCGCCGTCATGGTGCTGGTTCGGGGAGACCATGTTTTTCCGCCGTTGGAGGTGTCAACAATAGTTCCAAAGCCGCCCACCGCCCTGCCGCGCAAGCCATCGCTTTGAAAACTAACCGCCCTTAGCGTCTGTGCAGTGCCGCTTGTCTGCGCCGACCAGGTTTTCCCGCCATCGATTGTTGCGAAGATGGCTCCGCTATTGCCCACGGCCCATCCATTTAGGCCATCGGTATGAAAGCTCATCGCATTCAACTTCACCGTGGTGTCATTGGTCACCGCCCAGGTTTTTCCGCCATTGGTTGTCGCCGCGATAACGCTGCCGCTGTTTACAGCTCCAAAAACCCAGCCGCGCAGGCCATCGGCATGAAAACTCACCCCACCTAGCCATGCGGTGCCAATGCTTGTCTGTACTACCCAGTTTTTGCCGCCATCTAAAGTTGTTATAACCCTTCCCTCAAAGCCCACAACCCAGCCGCGTAAACCATCGGCATGAAAATTCACTGCGTTCAGCTGCGCTCCAACACCACTGGTCTGGGCCGCCCAAGTTTTCCCCCCGTCTGTAGTGGCTTGGATGGTGCCGCCCTCGCCCACTGCCCAGCCACGCAGGCCATCGGCATGAAAGCTCAACGCGAATAGCACTCGCGTGGTGCCGCTGGTCTGTGGTGACCAAGTTTGACCGCCATCAGTAGTGGCCAGGATCACGCCACTGTCTCCTACAGCCCAGCCGCGTAGGCCATCGTTGTTGAAACTCACGCCCCGCAAATACGCACCCACCGCAGGCAACCGCCGCTGCGCATTTACCTCCACCGGCTTCCAAAACGACCAGCCCTGCGCACCCCGGTTTGGCGGTACAGGCAGCGGGTCTTGCCACCAGGCAAGAAAAGTGGCGGCCAGTAGCAAAGCGAGGGAGGCAATAAGCCAGGGCCAGGCCAGCGAGGCCACGCGACCGTTGCTGGTTTTGCCAACGGAGGTTGTTGATTTACCTTTTTCCGCAGCGATGTCCAAAAAACCCATATATCAAATCCGTAGAGTGAGTGTTGTCAGTCCCTGAGATGTTCGCACGGCTTACAACTGCACACAAGACTAGCGCCGAAGACCGCCTGCGCAGCGCCGCGCCGCGAATCGGCTTAACTCTATCCGCGACAAGTACGGGGCGAACCCAGCGTCAAATTGCTATTAAAACAGAAGCTGCTTGCGCCTGATGCTATTGCGTTAGAAGCCTATTTAACCAATATTGTCGATGAATTTCTGCGTTTTGAGCCGTCAAACCAGCTTAGCAACCGCCGCGCCCTGAAAGCCTCGACCGTCGACGGAGTTCGAATTGCAGCTGGCAGCCTGCTCACCCAGTGCATAGGCGCTGCCAACCGCGACCCCGCCGTGTTTGAACAGCCCAACGAGTTGCAACCCGAGCGCCAAAACAACCGCCACCTGGCCTTCGGCCTGGGCATTCACCAGTGCGCAGGCATGAGCCTGGCCCGGCTCGAAGGCCGCATTGCCATTGACCGGTTTTTGCAGCGTTTTCCTGAGTACCGTTTGACCAGCCCGCCGACCAGAGGCGGCCGCGCAAGGTTCAGGGGCTTTTTGCGCGCACCGTTTTCAGTGCGCTGAGTCAGGCCAAGGCGCAACGCGGAAATCCAAATTGACACTGCCAATCCGCAAAGCTAGCATTCAGAGTCCAAAACCTCACCTAGACAGACTGGAGACAACATGGCAACTTTCATTCTTGCAACGGGCGCATGGCATGGCAGCTGGTGCTACCGCGACACCGCCAAAGCTCTGCGCGATGCGGGGCACACCGTTTTCACGCCAACGTACACAGGCAATGGCGACCGGCATCACCTGGCAAACCAGGCCATCACGCTAGAGACCCACGTGCGCGACGTAGCGGGCGTAGTCGAGTCTGAAGAGCTCACCGATGTAATTTTGTGCGGCCACTCGTACGGCGGCATGGTCATCACCGCGCTGGCTGACCGCATGCCGGGCAAGATTCGCGGGCTGTGCTACCTCGATGCGTTTGTGCCAGAGCATGGCCAATCGCTTAATGCCCTGTTGCCGATTGCGCTACCGCCCGAGGTGTTTCCGATTTTTCTGGACGGATTTCGCAATGCCGCACGAGACAACAACAGCGGCATGATGAACCCGGTGCCAGCTGCCGTGTTCGGTATTTCAGAGAAAAACCAGCCTTGGGTAGACCGGCGGTGCACCCCGCAACCGCTGGCTACCTTTGAGCTGCCCGTGCTTTTAAAAGGCGACGGAACAGGCATAGAGCAAATCAAGCGCAAGCTTTACATCCTGGCTGACAAATGGGACCCCAGCCCGTTTCGCCACTTCGCCGCGAAGCTTGAAGGCAAGCCGGGTTGGGAGGTACAAAAGATGCCGTGCGGCCACGATGCGATGGTCGACATGCCCAACGAGCTGGCGCAGGCGCTGATCAAGTTTGCTGCCTAGGCCGATCGTGATTCAACCTTCTAATTCGCAAGAAGCGACGGCGTTTAAGACCTTTGCGGAGTTTTACCCGTTTTACTTGACTGAGCACAGCAACAAAAACTGTCGCCGCCTGCATTTTGTAGGCGCTTCCCTAACTCTGGTTTGTATCGCCATGCTGATAGCAACCGGCAAGCCGCAATACCTGCTGTACGGCCTGCTGTGCGGCTACGGTTTTGCGTGGGTTGGCCACTTTGGTTTTGAGAAAAACAAGCCTGCGAGTTTCAAGCGCCCGCTGTACAGCTTCATGGGGGACTGGGTGATGTACAAAGACATCTGGCTGGGAAAGGTGAAGATATGAATCGTGCGAAGCAGCGTAGCTTTCAAGCTCGACTGGGCCTCAGACTTCTAAGCGTTGCGTAATGAACAAGATTCATACCTGCACTGTGCGCAGCGGTCCAATAGGCGGTGTGCACGC